>DASWBR010000001.1:0-1816 GCA_036390495.1 Candidatus Deferrimicrobiaceae bacterium
ATAACGCCGCCAAGGAGCCGAACCGAACATGGCAGAGAAGATCCGGTACACCCGCAGGGACCTCAAGGGGCCCGATGAATTCATCTCGACCTTCGGGCGCGCCGTCGCGTGGGCGAAGGAGAACCGCCTCCGGGTCGGCGCTGCGGCGATCGGCCTGGTCGCCCTGGTCGCCGTCGTATTCGGCGGCCGCGCGTATTTCCAGTGGGAAGAGAACAAGTCCAGCAGGGATCTCTGGCCCCACCTGAACCGCGCCCGCGAACTCCTGCAGACACCTTCGGAGGCGGACCCGGAAAAACTGAAGGCGCTGGAGCAGTTCCTGCTCGCCCATGTCAGCATGCACCCGAAGACCCGCGCGACGGTGTACGCGCAATATTACCTGGGATGCATCGCCTTCCTTCGCGGGGAGTACGACCGGTCGGTGATGCAGTTCCGGGCCGGGATCGCTACGGGGAAGGCCACCGGAATCGTGGAGTACCTGCTGAGGGACGGGGTCGGGAGGTCGCTGGAGGCGAAGGGGGATTTCGCCGGGGCGGCGTCCGCCTACCGGGAGGCCGCGGGGTTCGCCCAGGGGGAAATGAAAACCCAGTCTCTGCTCGGGGAGGCGCGTTGCCTGGCACTTTCCGGGAAGAAGACCGAATCGGCCGCGCTGTACCGCCAGATCCTCAAGGACAACCCCGAATCGCGGTCGCGGACCCTGATCGAAATACAACTGGCGCAGATGGAGTAGCGGCAGGGCTGGCCGGGGGGGAGATCCGATGAAACTCCGGGTCTGTTTCCTTTGGCACATGCATCAGCCGTACTACAAGGACCCGGAAACGGGAAGCTACATCCTCCCCTGGGTCCGGCTCCACGCGATCAAGGATTACGTCGCGCTGCCGCGGATCTTCCGGGATTTCCCCGGCGTCCGGCACACCTTCAACCTCGTCCCATCGCTCCTCGTGCAGGCGAAGGATTACATCGAAAACGGAGCCGAGGACATCTTCCTCACCGTTTCCAGGAAGAGCGCGCTCGACCTGACGCGGGACGAGGAGGAGTTCCTGCTCCGGAACTTCTTTTCCGCGTTCGCCCCCACGATGATCCTTCCCCAACCCCGGTACGCCGAGCTGTTCCAGGGGCACGAGACGGCCCTACGGGCGGTGGGCCGGAGCGGAGTGGCGGGGGGATACGGAACCGCCGAATACACGGACCTGGTCACCCTGTTCAACCTGACCTGGTTCCACCCGATGCACCGGGAAGGGGACCCTGGACTGTCCCGCCTCTGGCGGAAGGGGAGCGGTTTCACCGAGCGGGAGAAGCAGTACGTGCTGGACCGGCAGATCGGGGTGATGGGGGAGATGTTCGAGGAGTACCGACGGCTGGTCACGACCGACGGAGGGGAACTCTCCTCTTCCCCGATGTACCATCCCATCCTGCCGCTCCTGATCGACAATCGCGCGGCCCTGGACGCCTGGCCCGGCGCCTCCCTTCCGCGGCTCCCGTTCGCATTTCCGCACGATGCGGAGACCCAGCTGGCGAGGGGGAGGGAGGTGTTCCGCGAACTGTTCGGCTTCTTCCCGAGGGGGTTGTGGCCTTCCGAAGGGTCGATCAGCCCTGCCGCCCTGGAGCTGGCGGCCCGCGCCGGCTACGAATGGACCGCCACGGACGAGTTACTCCTCGCGAAGGCATTCGGCAAGACCATCGCGAGGGATTCCGACGGGGTACCTGTCGAGCCGATGTGGTTCTATCGCCCCTACGCGGCGAACACCCCCGCCGGCGCCATTCCCGTGTTTTTCCGGGACCACCGCCTCTCCGACCTCATCGGTTTCGAATATTCCCG
>DASWBR010000002.1:0-2554 GCA_036390495.1 Candidatus Deferrimicrobiaceae bacterium
GAGGAAATCCTTCGCCGCGCCGGTGCCCCCGACCAGTTCCACCACGATGTGGACGGCCGGGTCGCGGACCACCTGCATCCCGTCGGGGACCAGCACGCCCTCCGGCAGCCGGATTCCCCGGTCGCGCGACAGCTCGCGATCCGCCACCCGGACCAGGCGGATGGGGATCCCGACCCGCTTCCGGAGGTGTTCGGCGTTTTCGAGCAGGAGCCGGACGGTTCCGGTGCCGACGGTACCGAACCCGATGACCCCGATGCCGATCTCCTTCAGGGCGTTCATCTCGCCCGCGCCCGGGCGGGCGCCTGGAACATCGCCTTGACGCCCCGGATGGCCTGGCGGATCCGGTGTTCGTTCTCCACGAGCGCGAACCGGACGAACCCCTCCCCGTGCTCCCCGAACCCGATCCCCGGGGACACGGCGACCTTGGCGTGGGTGAGCAGGTGCTTGGAGAACTCGAGGGACCCCATCGCCCGGAACGGTTCCGGGACCGGCGCCCAGACGAACATCGTCCCCTTCGGCTTTTCGAACTCCCAGCCGATGCGGGCGAATCCTTCCACGAGGCAGTCCCGCCGTTTCCGGTACACCTCCACCGCCTCTTCCACCACACGGTGGGGGCCGTTCAGCGCCACGGTGGCGGCAACCTGGATCGCCTGGAACATCCCGTAATCGAGGTAGCTCTTGATCCGGGTCAGCGCGCCGACCATCCGCCGGTTTCCGACCACGAACCCGACCCGCCAACCGGGCATCGAGTACCCCTTCGACATGGAGTACAGCTCCACCGCAACGTCTTTCGCGCCCGGCACCTGCAGGATGGAGGGGGCCTTGTACCCGTCGAAGACGAGGTCCGCGTACGCCAGGTCGTGGACGACCAGGATCTCGTGCTCCTTCGCGAAGGCGACCACGCGCCGGAAGAAGTCGAGATCCACCACCTCCGTGGTCGGGTTGTGCGGGAAGGAGATGATCATCATCTTCGGGCGCGGCCACAGCGTCTTCATGGCGCGCTCCACCCGGTCCAGGAAATCCCCCTCGCCGCTGGTGAGGGAGATGGATCGCACGTCCGCCCCGGCGATGATCACCGAGTAGGTGTGGATCGGGTACGTCGGGCTGGGAACCAGCGCGATGTCCCCGGGCCCCATCGTGGCCAGAACCAGGTGGGAGATCCCTTCCTTCGCCCCGATCGTCGCGATCGCCTCGGTGTCGGGGTCGAGCGTCACGCCGTATTTCCGCTTGTACCAGTTGCAGATGGCCAGGCGCAGCTTCGGGATCCCGCGGGAGAGGGAGTACCGGTGGTTTCTCGGGTTCCTCGCCGCCTCGATCAGCTTCTCGACGATGTGCTTGGGGGTGGGGAGATCCGGGTTCCCCATCCCCAGGTCGATGATGTCCTCCCCTGCGCGGCGCATCTTCGACTTGAGTTCGGTGACGACGGCGAACACGTATGGGGGCAGACGCTGGATCCTCGGGAACTGTTCCATGGAATTCTCCTTTAAAGGTAAAGAGATATGCTAATGAATCGGGCGGGCCAAGTCAATTTGGGGGTCGGATTCGGAAGGTCGCGTCACCCGGCGCGTTCCACCACCGTTCCTTCCCGCCGTCCCAGGAAGCGGCGGATTCCCTCGTGGACGGGTGCGGAGAGGTCGGGGTCGCGCCGGTGCAGCTCCTCCGCCAACTCCTTTGCCACCTGGAGCATCCCGGCGTCCCGGACGAGGTCGGCGAAGACGAGGTCGGGGATCCCCGACTGGCGTACCCCCGCAAAGTCTCCCGGGCCGCGGATCCGGAGGTCCTCCTCCGCCAGGCGGAAGCCGTCCGTCGTGCGTTCCATGATGGAGAGGCGGGCGGCAGCCTCCTCTCCCTGCGCGTCTCCGACCATCAGGAAGCAGGAGGAGGGCCGGCTCCCCCGGCCGACCCGGCCCCGAAGCTGGTGAAGCTGGGAGAGGCCGAACCGTTCCGCGTGCTCGATCACGATCACCGTGGCCTCGGGCACGTCGATTCCCACTTCGACGACCGTCGTGGAGACGAGAATCCGGAGCGCGCCTTCCTGGAATAGACGCATCGTCGACTCCTTCTCCTCCGCCTTCATCCTTCCGTGCAGGAGCCCCACTCCAGCGCCCGGGAACGCCTCCCGGATCCGCGCCGCCGTGCGGGTTGCGTCCCGGAGCGCGAGCTTTTCCGACTGCTCTACCAGGGGAAGGACGACGTAGGCCCTGCCTCCCTGGTCGAGATCCCTCCGCACCGCCTCGAACGCCTCGCGCCGTTCCCCCTCCGGCACGATCCTCGTGCGCACCGGGATGCGTCCCCTCGGCATCTCGTCGATCACGGAGACGTCGAGGTCGCCGTAGAGGGCGATGGCGAGGGTCCGGGGGATGGGCGTGGCGGTCATCACGAGGAGGTGGGGCGCGGTGGCCGCCTTCCGCCGCAGCGCCGCCCTCTGGAGGACGCCGAACCGGTGCTGCTCGTCGATCACGCCGAGGGCGAGGTTGCGGAACTCCACGCTCTCCTGGATCAGAGCGTGCGTCCCGATGGCGATGTCGGTCTCCCCGCTCCGGATCCTCTTCCG
>DASWBR010000003.1:0-5626 GCA_036390495.1 Candidatus Deferrimicrobiaceae bacterium
CTCTTCGTCGCGGCCGCGACGGTGCTCACCGTCTTCATCATCTCCGGGAGCTACTCCCAGATCATCGAGGCGTTCCCCTCGGGCGGCGGCGGGTACATCGTGGCGTCGAAGCTGCTGGGGGAGAAGGCGGGGGTGGTTTCCGGTTCGGCGCTGGTCATCGACTACGTCCTGACGATCACCATCTCGGTGGCGGCGGGGGCCGACGCCATCTTCAGCTTCCTTCCGCTCCCGTGGCTTTCGTACAAGTTCGCCTTCACCTTCCTCGTCATCTTCGTGCTGATCTGGCTGAACCTGCGCGGCGTGAAGGAATCCGTGGTCGTGCTCACGCCGATCTTCATGGCCTTCATCCTCACCCACGTGCCGCTGGTCCTGTACGCGATCCTGCGGCACCTGCCCGAAATCCCCGCCGTGGGCGCGCGCGTCTCCTCCGACCTGTCGGCGGCCTCGCGCGAACTGGGGTGGTTCGGGGTGGGGGCTCTCCTGCTCCGGGCGTACTCGATGGGCGCCGGCACGTACACGGGGATCGAGGCGGTCTCCAACTCCATGCAGACGCTGCGGGAACCTCGCGTGCAGACCGGGAAGCGGGCGATGGCGTATCTGGCCGCCTCGCTCGCCTTCATGGCGGGCGGGATCATCCTCGGCTACGTCCTGAACGACGTCGCCCCCGTCCACGGGAAGACGCTGAACGCCGTCCTCTTCGGGGGGCTGGTGCATTCCCTGTGGGACGGGACCACGGCGGGGTTCCTGACCGCGTTCGTCCTCTTCACAGAGGCGGTGCTCCTCTTCGTGGCCGCGCAGACGGGGTTCCTCGGCGGCCCCCAGGTCCTCTCCAACATGGCGAACGACTCGTACATGCCCCACCGGTTCGCGCACCTCTCCGAGCGGCTGGTGACCAAGTACGGCATCTACTTCATGGGAGGGATGGCGTTCCTGATGCTCTTCATCACCGGGGGGTCGGTCCGGTACCTGGTCATCATGTACTCCATCAACGTCTTCCTGACCTTCAGCCTGTCGCAGTTCGGGATGTGCCGGCACTGGTGGAAGGACCGGGAGTCGGAGGGGAACTGGAAGTCCGGGCTGGCGATCAACGGGCTCGGGTTCTTCCTCACCGCGTCGATCCTGTGCGTCACCGTCTGGATGAAGTTCCCCGAGGGCGGCTGGATCACCCTGCTCATCACGGGGTCGTTCGTGGCGGCGAGCTTCCTCATAAGGCGGCATTACCGGAAGGCGTCCGGGCACCTGCGGCGCCTCGACGACCTGCTCCTGAACCTCCCGGCCCCCACGCACGCCGCCGCACAGGAGCCGATGCTCCGGCGGCAGGCCCCCACGGCCGCCATCATGGTGTCGGGGTACAACGGGCTGGGGATGCACGTCTTCTTCTCCATCGTCCGGTCGTTCCCCGGAACGTTCCGGAACTTCGTCTTCCTCTCCGCCGGCGTGGTCGACACCAGCCGGTTCAAGGGGGCGGACGAGATCGAGAACCTGTCGACGGACCTGCGGGACCAGCTGCGGAACTACGTCGAGTTCGTGAAGGGGCACGGCTACTACGCCGAGGCGCGGCACCAGGTGGGGACCGAGGTCATCGAGATCATCGGCCACCTGTCGGAGAAAGTGGTGGCCGATTTCCCCAACGTGGTCTTCTTCGCCGGACAGCTCGTCTTCCAGGAGGACAACTTCTTCAACAAGCTCCTCCACAACCAGACGGCGTTCCTCGCGCAGAAGAAGCTGGTCTTCGCCGGCCAGCCGATGATCGTCATGCCGATCCGGGTCCTGGAGTGATCCGCCGGCCCGGGGTTGACCGGGCGGCGCGGTCTCTGCCAGAATCGTCCTGACACCAAAGACATCCTGGACCTGTTCGCCCGGGGATATCCGACGGGAGGTATTGCCATGTCGATCGTGCGGAGAGCGGGGTGGTTCGTCGTTCTGGCGGTTGCGATGGCCGGCTGGATGGGCGTGCTGGGGGCCCTGCGGGGCGTGGCCGAGGCGGGGGTGATCGCGTCCCATTTCGGCGGGGAAGGGAACCGGGAGGAGGACCTCGCGAAGGTCCAGTCGTTCCTCGAGAACAAGGTCGTCGTACAGAAGCTGATCGACTACGGCGTGTCGCCGGAAGAGGCGAAGGCCAAGGTCGAGGCGATGAGTCCCCGGGAACTCCACCGGCTGGCGTCCCTGACCGAGCGGACGGCGGCCGGGGCGGACGACGCCCTCGGGGTCATCATCGCCATCCTGATCATCGTCATCCTCGTCATCGTGATCCTGAAGCTGACGAAGAAGGAAGTCATCATCCGCTGATGCGGAAGGGGTTGCGGTTCGCGGGCGCCGCCCTGCTCCTTTGCGGCGCCCTTTCGGTCTGCGGCGGGTGCGCGGCGAGTCGCTCCGGGCCCGGGGCGACGGCACACACCGGAGAGGCCGCGGCGCCCGCGCACGTGATCCCCGGCGTCCCGTTCCTCCCGCAGGAGGACGATTCGTGCGGCCCCTCCTCCCTCGCGATGCTCCTGCGGTTCCGCGGAAAGGACGTGACGACCGCCGAGCTCGTCCGCGAGACGCGCACCGAAGGCCTCCGGGGGACGCTCATCACGGATCTCGCGGCGGCGGCCCGGCGCCGCGGCGTCCCCGCGGAAGTGGTGGACCTCGACGTGCCGGCGCTCCGGGAACGCATCGCACGCGGGGAACCGGTGATCCTTCTGGTCGACCTCGGCGTCTGGGTTTGGAGCCGCCCCCATTACCTGCTCGCGTACGGAGTGACCGCGGAGGGCGTTGTTGCGAACTCGGGGAGTTCGCAGGGGAAGGTCATCCCGTACAGGACGCTGGAAGGAGAGTGGGCGAAGATGGGGAACCTCGCGATCGTCGCCCCCGTGGCCGGGAAATGACGCCGGTTCCGGGACGCCGCGCCGCGGGGGGCCTTCTCCCGGCGCTCCTCCTTCCGCTCCTCCTCGCCTTCTCCTCCTGCGCCGGCGTCCCGAAGATCATCGTCCTCGAAGACCCGTTGTCCCCGGACGAGCACGTGACGCTGGGCGTGGCGTACGAGCGGAAGGGGGAGCTGGAACCTGCCGCGCGCGAGTACGAGCGGGCGCTTTCGAAAGATCCGGCGTTCTTCCAGGCCCGGGTGAACCTCGGCAACGTCCGGCTCGCCCAGAAGCGGTACGACGAGGCCCGCGGGGAGTACCTGTCGGCCCTTTCGTTGCGGCCCGGCGACCCGGAAGCGACGAATAACCTGGCGTGGGCTGCCATCGATTCCGGGAAGGACCGGGAGGACGCCTTGCGGCGGATGGAGGCGGTCCTCGCCAACCCGAAGCGCCGCTCCCCGCCGCTCCTCGACACCCTCGGGGTACTCCTCGGGGAGTCGTCGCGCCCCCTGGAAGCGGAGAGGGCGTTCGCGGAGGCGGACCGGATGTGCGGTGCGGGGGACCCGGCGTGCACCGAAGCGGTGGCGAAGGAGATCCGTGGGCACCGGGAGGCGATCCGGAAACGGTTCCCGGCCCCGGCGGGGGGAGCGCCTCTGGTAAAATAACGGGATGCTGCGCGACTCCTTCGGCCGGAAGGTCGACTACCTCCGCCTCTCCGTCACCGACCGGTGCGACCTGCGGTGCGTCTACTGCATGCCCCCCGAGGGGATCCCCCTCAAGCCGGTCTCCGAGATCCTCTCCTACGACGAACTGGTCCGCACCGTGCGCGTTGCCGCGGCGCTCGGGGTCCACAAGTTCCGGATCACGGGTGGCGAGCCGCTCGTTCGGCGGGAGATCGTGCCGTTCGTGCGGCGGGTGGCGGCTGTTGCGGGCGTCCTGGACCTCTCGATGACCACCAACGGGACGGCACTCCACGACATGGCGCTCCCCCTGAAGGAAGCGGGTCTTTCGCGCGTCAACGTGTCCCTGGACACGATTCGCCGCGACCGCTACGCCGAGATCACCCGGCGTGACGCCCTTCCGGGGGTCCTTTCCGGGATCGGGGCTGCGGTGCGGGCGGGGCTTTCGCCCGTGAAGATCAACGTCGTGCTGCTGCACGGCCTCCTCCCCGCGGAGGTGGACGACTTCCTCTCCCTCGCGCGGGAAATGCCGGTCACGGTGCGGTTCATCGAGCGGATGCCGATCGGCTGCTCCCCCTCGGAGGCGTTCGTCTCCGCCGAAGGGGTCCGGGAGCGGGTCCTCTCCCTTCCCGGCGTGCGCGAGGCGCGGAACGGGGAACCGTCCGCCGCGGTGACATACGTGGTCCCCGGGTTCGCCGGGAAGCTCGGGATCATCTCCCCCGTCTCGCGGAGATTCTGCGAGCGGTGCAACCGGCTGCGGGTGACGGCGGACGGCCGGGTCCGGAGCTGCCTGTTCGGCCGCGAGACCCTGGACCTGCGGTCCGTCCTGAGGTCCGGCCGCGGGGACGACGCGGTGGCGGAACTCCTCCGCTCCGCGGTGCGCGCCAAGCCGGAGGGGCACGAACTGTGCGGCGGCGGGGACGCGGCTTCTGCCGCGGAGCCGATGTCCCGCGTCGGCGGCTGACTCCCCCCGTGGGAGCGACCGTTCCCCCTCCGCTCCACCCGGGCCTGCGGTACCACAACTACGCCTCCTTCCTCCGGAGGCGCCTGGGCGGGCCCGCCGTCCGCGTGTGCGTGGACGGCGGTTTTTCCTGTCCCAACCGGGACGGGACCGTGGGAACCGAGGGATGCTCCTTCTGCGACAACGGCTCCTTCACCCCGGGGATCCGTTTCCCGGGGCTGCCGGTTTCGGAGCAGGTCCGGCGGTCCCTCGCGAACGCGGCCCCCGCCGGGCGCCGCCGCTACCTCGCCTATTTCCAGAAATTCACCGGCACCCACGCGTCCCCGGCGACGCTGGGGGAGCGGTACCGCGCGGCGCTCCGGCACCCCCTGGTGGCCGGCATCGTCGTCGGGACGCGGCCGGACTGCCTCGGCGGGGGGGTCCTCGAGCTTCTCTCGGAGATCGCGCGGGACTGTTACGTCTGCGTGGAGCTGGGGCTGCAGTCGATGTCGGAGGAGGTCCTGCGGGGCGTCCGCCGCGGGCACACGGTGGCGGCTTTCGAGGAGGGGGCGCGGGAACTTGTACGCCGGGGGATCGACGTGGGTGTCCACCTGATCTACGGGCTGCCGGGAGACACGCGGGTGTCGTTTCTCTCCGCAGCCCCCTTCCTCTCCGCCCTGGGGGTGCAGGGGGTCAAGCTGCACCATTTCCACGTCGTGAGGGGATCCTCCCTCGAGGCGGCGTGGAGGCGGGGAGAGGTGGCGGTCCCGGAATACGACGAATATGTGTCGGCGTGCGCCGATTTCCTGGAGCGGCTCTCCCCGGAGGTGGCGGTGATGCGAATGGCGGGGGAGGCGCCGGTCTCCCGGCTGCTGGCCCCGTTGTGGGGGAAGGGGCCGCGGGAGGCGGCGCGGGACGTGTCGGCGCTGCTTGCGGAGCGCGGCACGTACCAGGGGACGTCGTGGAGCGGCGCCTGCGAAGGGAGGGAGACGCTTGTCGGACGGTGAAAAGGAATACCTGCCCCACTCCTCGGGCTGTTTCCTGTGCGGGGATGAGAACCCCGCCGGAATCCGGACGCGCTTCTTCGTCGAGGGGGAGGAGGTGCGCGGAAGGATCGTCCTGCCCCGGCACGTGAACGGGTACAGGGACGTGGCCCACGGCGG
>DASWBR010000004.1:0-2412 GCA_036390495.1 Candidatus Deferrimicrobiaceae bacterium
CGCATCCGGGAGTACAGGGTGGAGGGCTTGATTCCGAGGAGTTCCGCCGCCCCCCGGCTCCCCTTGTCCCGCCCCCCCGTCCGTTCCAGCGTCTTGAGGATCAGCCGGCGCTCGGCGTCCGCCAGCGTCGAGGTCCCGGCATCCACGCCCGACGGGACCTCCGGCACCTGCAGCCGGAGCGTGTCCCCCGTCGAGGTGATCACCCCGCGCTCGATCACGTTGTGCAGCTCGCGGATGTTCCCCGGCCAGGGATAGCGCACCAGCGCCTCCATGACGCCCTTGGGCACCTTCCGGATCCGGATCCCCATCTTCTCCTCGAGATCGTGCAGGAAGTACCACACCAGCATCGGGATGTCCTCCGGGCGCTCCCGGAGGGGGGGAATCGCGATCGGGAAGACGTTCAGCCGGTAGAACAGGTCTTCCCGGAACGTCCCTTTCCGGACTTCCTTTTCCAGGTCCCGGTTCGTCGCGGCGACCAGCCGGACGTCCACCTTGATCGTCTTCGCGCTCCCCAGGCGCTCGAACTCCCCTTCCTGGAGCACCCGCAGCAGCTTCACCTGGAGCTCCGGCGTCAGGTCCCCGATCTCGTCCAGGAACAGGGTCGACCGGTCCGCAATCTCGAACCGCCCGGCCTGCCGGGAAAGGGCCCCCGTGTACGCCCCCCTCTCCCGGCCGAACAGCTCGCTCTCTATCAGGGTGGGGGGCAGGCCTGCGCAGTTGACCTTCACGATCACCCGGTCCCGGCGGGGGCTCAGTTCGTGGATCGCCATCGCGACCAGTTCTTTCCCCGTCCCCGTCTCCCCTGTGATCAGTACCGTGCTGTCCCGCGGGGCCACCTGCTCCACGAGGGCGAGAACTCCCCGGATGGCCTTGCTCTCCCCGACGACCCCGCCCCGCGGCGTGGACACACGGATCTCTTTCTGGAGGTATTCCGTTTCGGCTGCGAGCCGGTCCTTGAGCACCCGGACCTCCTCAAAAGACCGCCGAAGCGCCTCGTCCGCCCGCTTTCGCTCCAGAGCGTTCACGAAGATCTCCCCGACGAGCCGGAGCCGCGGGATGTACTCTTTCGGCCAGACCCTCTCCTCCCTCACGGAAGTGATCGCGATCAGGTGCCGGACGGCGCCCTCGTAAAGGAGCGGAATCGTCAGGGTGGTCTTTACTCCAAGAGCCTCGGCGCTGGCGCGATCGACGGCGGCATCCTGCCCGTAGTCGCGGGTGTGGAGATCGACGACCTCGACGTGGCGGAGCAGGCGGTCCGAACTCCAGGGGAAGAGGCGGATATAGTCGATCCGCATGGGGACCGGCGGGATGCCCTCCGCCAGGTTGACATGGGTTACATGGGCCTCCCCGATTTCCGGAAAGACCTCGATCATGCCGCAGCGGTCTTCGTCAAAAAACCCACGGACCCTGCCCAGGGCTTCCTCGATCTCGCGGTCTACCTGCCCGGCGGGGATATTGACGAACCGCGCGGAGAGGTCGGAGATCAGCACCTCGAACTCGAGGCGCTTGGCGTCGGGAGCAAGTCCGGAGGCCAAAGAGGTTTCCATCGCCTTTCCCGGTAAATCCTCCGGATGCTTACGGGGACGACAAGAGGATGATATCAGAACGGCGTTCAGGGAAGAAGTTCCCCCGGGGGAGGGGAGGAATCCCGGCCGGATCCGCGCCGCAAGGTAGGAGCGCTGGCCGGATCGGGATGTTGTACGCATCCGTGCGCACAAATATTCCACCCAATCCGGTATGGTACCCTGAGCCGGAAGGAAGCGCAGCAAGCTCGTCTCCATCGCGGGCGTCCACCTGGACGGGACGACGCTCGCGAACGGGGCCCCGGACTGGTCGCGGATTGCGACATTCTTCTTCACCTTCCCCGACAAGGGGTACTGGAAGCTGGAGGAGGCCGTGGCCGAAGCATGTTGCGCCGGGAGAAAATTCACACCATGAAGCGGACGTTCGATGTCGTCGGGGTCGGCCTCAACGCGGTTGATTACCTCGTTGGACTGCCAAGATTCCCGGTGCCGGGCGAAAAGCTGCGGATGTCCTCGTTCGCGCGGGAGGGGGGCGGCCAGGCGGCGACCGCCCTCGTGGCGCTCTCCCGCTGGGGGCTCCGGTGCAAATACGCCGGGAACGTGGGGGACGACGAGCACGGACGGATATCGATCCGGCTCCTGTCGCGGGAAGGGATCGACCTCGCCCACGTCCGGACGGTTCCCGGCGCCACCTCCCAGTTCGCGGTGATCCTCGTGGAGGAGGGGACGGGCGAGCGGACCATCCTGTGGGACCGGGATCCCCGGATCCGGATCGCGCCGGAAGATCTGCCGCTCGACGAAATCCGGCGGGCCCGGGCGCTCCTCGTCGACGGACACGACGTCCCCGCGGCGATCGCGGCGGCGGGGGCAGCCCGCGGCGCGGGCGTCC
>DASWBR010000005.1:0-3870 GCA_036390495.1 Candidatus Deferrimicrobiaceae bacterium
GGCCAGTTCACGATCGTCACCTTCAGGGGGCGCAGGACGGCCATGACGCGGGGGGCGCGCGCGTTGAGGTCGTCCCGGACCGCGTCCTCCAGGAGGTCCATGCTCACGCGGCTGTTCGTCCGGTCGACGCCGATGCGGGAAGCGAACAGCCGGATCCCCTCGGGGGTGTACCCCCGCCGGCGCATCCCGGCGATCGTCGGCATGCGCGGGTCGTCCCAGCCGGACACGTGCCCCTCCTCCACGAGCTGGAGGAGCTTCCGTTTGCTCATGACGGTGTAGTCGAGGTTCAGGCGCGCAAACTCGTACTGGCGGGGGCGCGGCTCGGGGAAGAGGTTCTCCACCAGCCAGTCGTAGATCGCCCGGTTGTTCTCGAACTCGAGGGTGCAGATGGAGTGGGTGATGTTCTCGATGGCGTCCGACAGCGGGTGGGCGAAGTCGTACATGGGGTAGATGCACCAGGCGTCCCCCCGGCGATAATGCGTCGCGTGCCGAATCCGGTAGAGGAGCGGGTCGCGCATCTTCATGTTCCGGGCCGCCATGTCGATCTTCGCCCGTAGCACGTGGGTCCCGTCCGGGAACTCGCCCGCCCGCATTCGGGCAAAGAGGTCCAGGTTCTCCTCCGCGGGGCGGTCGCGGTAAGGGCTCTCCCGTCCCGGCTCGTTGATCGTCCCCCGGTATTGCCGGATTTCCTCCTCGTTCAGGCTGTCCACGTACGCCTTGCCGTCCCGGATCAGCCGGACCGCGAGGTCGTAGAGACGCTCGTAATAGTCTGACGCGAAGAACAGCTTTTCCTTCCAGTCGAAACCGAGCCACCGCACGTCCCGCAGGATCGAGTCGACGTACTTCATGTCCTCGGTTTCCGGATTCGTGTCGTCCATCCGCACGTGGCAGACCCCGCCGAATTCGCCCGCGATCCCGAAGTTCAGGCAGATGGATTTCGCGTGGCCGATGTGCAGGTAACCGTTCGGTTCGGGAGGGAAACGGGTGACCACCCTGCCGCCGTACAGGCCGGAGGCCGTGTCGCGCCGAACGATTTCCCTCAGGAAATCGGTCGAATTCCTTGTATCGGTCCCTTTCTGGGCGGGTGGTGGCAGGTTCATTGGCAGGTGCCGGCCGGAGCTGGATAACCTCACGTTTCCGAATGGGTTTGCCGATATTGTATTACATGAAGGCGGCTCCGTGTCAAAGAGGCTGGCGGATGCGCAGTTGACGTACCTCCCGCGTTGCGTCCAGAATGTCTATTTATAATATGTTTCCCGGGGAGTGGATGCGAAAACCGGTTTATGTCGGGGCGCTGGGAGTGGCGATCGTCGTTTCGGCCGTCTCCCTGGGGGCCACCCTGACCCGGTACCTCTCCCTTCGCTCCTACGGCCCGAAGAGCTCCCCCGGAACCGCCGGCGCCCCGCAGGAATCCGTCGCTCCTCCGCCGCTCGAGGAGTGGCGGAACCCGTTCGCCCCGTCCCAGGGGATGAAGATCCCCTCCCGCCTCCCGGCTGCAACCGGCAAGGCGACGGCGCCCGTCATCCGGACGAACTTCGTGCTTGTCGGAACCATCGTTTCCCCCTCGCCCTCCGCCCGCCGCGCAATCCTGTGGGCCGAGGGGATGAAGGAGCCGCGGGCGTACCGCGAGAGCGACGAGGTCGAGCCGGGAGCCGTGCTCGCCTCCGTCGAGCGGGACAAGGCATGGATCGCCCGGGGGAACGACCGGGAGAAGCTGGACCTCCTCCCGGTCGGAAGCCGTTCCCGTGCCCCGGCATCCCCTCCCGCCGCCCCCCAGCCGTCCGCGGCGCAAGTCTCCTCCGTTCCCGCGGCCGATATCCGGGTGACGCGTCTCTCGGACAACCAGTTCTCCATCGACGAGGAAGGGGTGGCCCAGCTGACGGGGAACCTCAACCAGTTCATGACCCAGGTCCGCCTGGTGCCCTACTTCGAGGGGAACAAATCCGCGGGGTACCGGATCGCCGCGGTCCGGCCAGGCACCACCTTCGAGAAACTCGGCTTCCAGGGGGGCGACGTTCTCCAGCAGGTGAACGGGCTGGACGTGTCGTCCCCCGACAAGATGTACACGATCTTCCAGAACCTGAAGGACGAGAAGAAGGTGACGGTGAGCATTCTCCGGCAGGGGCAGAAGAACACGCTGACGTACGAAATCCGATGAGCAGGGAGACCTCGATGCGAATTCCGGTTCTTCTGGCAGCGGCCATCCTCCTCCTGTGTTCCGCCGCGCAAGGCGCCGAACCGCCACCCGCGGCGGTCGCGCCTCCCGAACAGACGGTTGCACCTCCGGCGGCCACCCCCCCGCCAAGCCCTGGAAACACGGAGCCGGCGGGGAAGGCGGAACCGCCCCCCGCTTCGACGGCGGCCCGCGCCCCCGTTTATCTCTCGATGGATTTCACCGACGTGGAGCTGCCCGTACTCATCAAGTTCATGAGCGAGCAGACCAAGAAGAACTTCATCTTCGACGAGCGGGTGCAGGGGAAGATCACGATCATCTCCCCCCGGAAGATCACGGTGGAGGAGGCGTACGAAGTGTTCCTCTCGGTCCTCCAGGTCAAGGGATTCACGGTGGTCGAGCAGGGGAACACGCTCAAGATCGTCCCCGCCCGAGAGGCCAAGCAGGAGACCATCCAGACGGGCCCGTCGAAGGAATCTTCCGCCCCGGCGGAGTTCATCACCCGGCTGATCCCTCTGCAGCACGTGGATACCCAGGAGGTCCTCACGCTGCTGACGCCGCTCGTCTCCAAGGACGGGTTGCTCAGCCAGTTCCCGAGCTCGAACACCCTGCTGATGATCGACTCGCGGGCCAACATCGACCGCGTCCTCCGGATCCTCTCGGAACTCGACGTCGAGGGGGTCCCGCCGTCGCTGAAGATCTTCCCCCTGAAATACGCCTCCGCGCAGGAGACCGCCAAGACCCTCGAGGCGGTCTACCAGGAGACCCCCGTCCCGGGAGCGGCCGCCGGGGCCCGGCCTCGCTCGATGCGCGTGGCGAAGACCCGGGGGACCCCGCTGCGGTTCATCCCGGACGCGCGGACGAACACCCTGATCGTGATGGCCGCCCCCGACACGCTCAAGGACGTCGAGGAACTCGTGCTGAAGCTCGACGTTCCGGGCCCCCCGACGGCGGGCGGCAGGATCAACGTCTACTACCTCGAGAACGCCGACGCCGAGGACCTCGCGAAGGTCCTGTCCTCGCTTGCCGCCGAGAAGAAGGCAGAGGTGACGCGGACGACGCAATCCCCCGTCCCGGCCGCGGCTTCGCAGCCCACCGTGAAGACCATCATCTCGGCCGACCTGGAAGGGGGCGTCCGGATCACCCCGGACAAGGCGACCAATTCCCTGATCGTCGTCGCCTCACCCAACGACTACGAGACCCTCATGCTGGTCATCAAGCGGCTCGACATCCGCCGGCGGCAGGTGTACGTCGAGGCCGTCTTCATGGAGGTCAACCTCGACAACAGCAAGGACCTCGGCGTCGAGTGGCGGGGCGCGGTCGAGGTCGGCAACACCGGGGCGATCGTCGGGGGGACCAACTTCGGCTTCCAGGGGGGGGTCACCGACCTCATCGCCGCGATCGCGACCGGAAACCCCCTCCTGCTCGCCGGACAGGGGCTTATCGCCGGCGGGTTCGGCGGGACCGTCACCCTCCCCGACGGCACGAAGATCCCGGCCGTGACCGCAGTCCTGCGGGCGGCGCAGAGCCTGGGGAACATCAACATCCTCTCCGCTCCCCACCTGATCACGGTGGACAACAAGGAGGCGGAGATCATCGTCGCCGAGAACGTCCCTTTCATCACAAGCCAGTCCCGCGACCAGACGAACCTCGCCAACGTGATCAACACGGTGGAACGGAAGGACGTGGGGATCATC
>DASWBR010000006.1:0-2318 GCA_036390495.1 Candidatus Deferrimicrobiaceae bacterium
CTGGCTCCCCCGGATGGCGGTGAGGGCGGACAGCAGCGCCTGGCGGGTCACGCCGTTGCGCCGCAGGATCTCCCCCACCTTCCCCGGCTCTTCGCAGAGGGCCAGGAGGAAATGCTCCGCGGAGAGGTACTCGTCCCGGAAGCCATCCGCCTCCGACAGGGCCCTCCGGAAGAGCGGCTCCATGGCGTGCGAAAGCCCCCTGGAGACGGCCCCGGCGACTTTCGGTCGGGACGCCAGCTCCCGTTCCGCCTCCTCCAGGAGTCGCTGCGCGGGAACCCCCGTGCGTGCCAGCAGCTCCCCCGTGACACCTCCCTCCTGCCGCAACAGGGAAACGAACAGGTGCTCCGGCCCGACCTCCGCGTGGCCTCGCTCCGCGGCCATCCGGACGGCGTCCTGCAGCGCCTCCTGGGTCTTCACGGTGAGTTTGTCGAGCGGGATCATCGCGGCACCTCGGGGTTCGGGGTGAGAGGAGGGGCGGGGCCTCCCGCAGCGCGGCGGGAGGCCCCGCGGGAGCGGACTACCTGGTCTTCACCGCGAGGAACAGGCGCGCGTCACCACGCTCCACGAGGAAAAGGACCGTCTTGTCGCCCTTGTACTTCTTCATCAGCTTGCCGAACTCCGCCACGTTGGGGACCGGCTGCCGGTTGATCTGGCGGACGATGTCGCCCTCCTGGAACCCCGCTTCGTCGGCGGGGCTGCCCCCCTCGACGCCGGTCACGAGGACCCCTTTGGCGTTCTCGATTTCGAAGCGCTTGGCGAGCTCGGGGGTGATGTCCTGTACCGTGAGGCCCAGCTCCTTGGACAGGTCGGGGCCGGCTCCCCGCTTGCCCGGTTCCCCCTCCATCTCGGCGATCGTCACCGGGATGACGACTTCCTTCCCCTCCCGGACCACCTTCACGTCCACCTTCGTCCCGGGCCGCGTGGAGGCGACGACTGCCGGGAGCTCGTGTTCGTCCTTGATCTCCCTCCCGCTGAACGCCACGATCACGTCTCCGGACTTGATGCCCGCCTTTTCCGCCGGTCCGTCCTTCGTCACGTCGGACACCAGCGCCCCGCCCTTGCCGGGAACGCCCAGCTTCTCGGCCACGTCGGGAGTCATCCGCTGGATGTATACCCCGAGCCACCCGCGGGTCACCTTCCCCTTGTCCTTCAGCTGTTCCAGGACCGACTTCGCCAGCTGGATCGGCGTGGCGAACCCGATCCCCTGGCCGCCCTGGATGATGGCCGTGTTGATCCCCACAACCTCCCCCTTCAGGTTGAAGAGCGGGCCGCCGGAGTTCCCCGGGTTGATCGACGCGTCGGTCTGGATGAAGTCGTCGTACGGACCCGAGCCGATGATCCGGCCCTTGGCGCTCACGATCCCGGTCGTCACGGTGTGGCCCAGCCCGAAGGGGTTCCCGATGGCGACCACCCATTCGCCCACTTCGAGCTTCTCGGAATCCCCCAGGGACACGAAGGGGAGCTTCTTCTTCGTTTCGATCTTGATCAGCGCGATGTCGGTCTTGGGGTCCGTCCCGACCACCTTCGCCTTGAACTCCTCCTTGTCGAGGAGGTTCACCGTCACCTCGTCGGCCTTTTCCACGACGTGGTTGTTCGTGAGGATGTACCCGTCCGCCGACACGAGGAACCCCGACCCCAGGGAGCGGCGCTTCTGCTCCTTCGGCATCCGGCCGAAGAAGTTGTTGAAGAAATCCTCGAAGGGGTCCTGCTGCCCGAACGGCGAGCGGGACCTCGGCCGGTCGAACTTCACCACCTGGGTGGTGGAGATGTTGACCACCGCGGGGGACACCTCCCGGAACAGCTGGGGAATGTCCACCGGGACCATCCGGAGCCCCGCAGCGGCGGGCACCACCACCGGCCTGTCCTTCTCCTTGTCGCCCCAGACCGCATGCGTGATCGGGGAGAGGTCCAGACCGGCGGTCAGGAAGACCCCCGCGGCGACCGCCGCGAGTACCAGGATTGCGACCGTTCTCTTTCGCATCACCGTTTGCTCCCTCCCTTGTTCGCGCCGCCGGGGGGCGCCGACAGGAGCGCCACGTACCCCATCCGGAGGTGGTACAGCCCCTCGCGGAGCACCTCCTCCTCTTCCTCCGTCAGGTTCCCCTTCGTCTTCTCCTGCAGAATCCCCAGGATGTCGATCGCGTCCTTGGCGGCAGGGAGGTTCGCCGGCGGGGACTTCCCGTCGGGGCCCTGCACCATGCCGAGGCTGACCATCGCCCCCAGCTGGATCGACTGCACGAGGTCGAGGAACCGGGGAGCGCCCACCCTCGGGGGCCCCTCCCCGCGGCCTTTCTCCCCTTGGACACCCGCCGCGGGGG
>DASWBR010000007.1:0-3626 GCA_036390495.1 Candidatus Deferrimicrobiaceae bacterium
CTCCATGATCTTGTCGTCCAGCCCCTCCTGGTGGAACACCAGCGGGAGCTCGTAGATGAGCTCCACGTCGCTCGCCGTGATCACCGCGTCCTCGGTGACGTTGCAGAACAGGGCGATCTTCCCCTTGATGTCCTTGGGCAGCGGCCGGTCGGTCCGGCACAGCAGGACGTCGGGCTGGATGCCGATGGACCGCAGCTCCTTCACGCTGTGCTGCGTCGGCTTGGTCTTGAGCTCCCCTGCCGTCCGGATGTAGGGGACCAGCGTCAGGTGGACGTACAGCACGTTCTCCTTCCCCCGGTCCCCCTTCACCTGCCGGATCGCCTCCAGGAACGGCAGGCTCTCGATGTCGCCCACCGTGCCCCCCACCTCCACGATCGCCAGGTCGTACCCTTTCGCCGCGGCGTAGATGACCCGCTTGATCTCGTCGGTGATGTGGGGGATCACCTGGACGGTCCCGCCGAGGTAGTCGCCCCGGCGCTCCTTCGTGATCACGGAATGGTAGATCTTCCCGGTGGTGCAGTTGTTCTTCTTCCCCGTGCGGGAGGAGACGAACCGCTCGTAGTGGCCCAGGTCGAGGTCGGTCTCGGCGCCGTCGTCGGTGACGAACACCTCCCCGTGCTGGAACGGGTTCATCGTGCCGGGGTCGACGTTGATGTACGGGTCGAGCTTGAGCATCGCGATCTTCAGCCCCCGGGCCTCCATCAGGGCGCCGATGGATGCGGCCGCCAGCCCCTTGCCGAGGGAGGAGACCACGCCGCCGGTCACGAAGACGAATTTGGGCTTCACCGTCTTTTCGGACCGCATAGCCTCCCCTCCACCGCCTTGAGGTCCTCGGGGGTATCCACCCCGACCGAGTCGTGCGCCACGTCCACCACGCGGATCCGGTACCCGTTCTCCAGCACGCGCAGCTGCTCCAGCCGCTCCGCCTCCTCGAGGGAGGAAGGGGCCAGGGCCGCCACGCGGAAGAGGAACTCCCGCCGGTACCCGTAGATCCCGAGGTGCTTCCGGTACCGGCCCGTTCCCGCCCCCGTCTCCCGGGGGCTGGTGTCCCGGTAGTGCGGGATGGGGGACCGTGAGAAGTAGAGCGCGTCGCCCCTCGCGTCCACCACCACCTTTACGACGGAGGGCCGGCCGTACTCCTCCGGGTCGTCCTGCAGGAGCGCCGCCGTGGACATGAGGACCGCGGGGTCCGTCACCAGGGGGGCAGCCACCGCGTCGATCACCGACGGGTGCATCATCGGCTCGTCCCCCTGGAGGTTGACGATCACCTCCTCGTCCATCCCGCGGGCCGCCTCGGCAACGCGGTCGGTCCCGGAGGGGCAGTCGGGCGAGGTCATCACCGCCTCCCCTCCGAACCCCCGGACCGCACGGGCGATCCGCTCGTCGTCGGTGGCCACCACCACCCGCGCGGGCGTTTCCGCCCGCCGCGCCTTGTCCCAGACATACCATATCATCGGGCGGCCGTCGATTTCGGCCAGCGGCTTGCCGGGGAGTCGCGTGGCGCCGTAGCGGGCGGGGATCACCACCGCCACGCGCAGGCCGCTCTCGCGGGCGCTCACGGGAAGAGGGGCATCGCCCGGAGGCCCTCCTCCTCCGGGAACCCCGACATCAGGTTGAAGCACTGCACCGCGGCCCCCGAGGCACCCTTGACGAGGTTGTCGATGGCGGAAACCACCACCGCGCGGCGGCTCCTCTCGTCCAGGCGCCAGGCGATGTCGCAGAAATTGCTCCCCCGCACGTCCTTGGTGGAAGGGAGCAGCCCGGGCGGAAGCATCCGGACGAACGGTTCCTTCCCGTAATGCTTCCGGTACGCCGCCTCGAGATCCCTCCCCGTCACCTTCGCCTTCGCGACGGCGTAGCAGGTGGCGAGGATCCCCCGGATCATCGGCATCAGGTGGGGAACGAAGGTGATCGACACCTTGTCGCCCGCCGCGAGGGAAAGCTCCTGGTCCATCTCGGGGTTGTGGCGGTGCTTCGGAAGCCCGTACGGGCGCACCCCCTCCTCCACCTCCGGGTAGTGGAACCCCAGGCTCGGTCCCCGCCCGCCGCCGGATACCCCGGTCTTGCAGTCCGCCACGATCCCCTTCCGGTCTATCAGCCCCTCCGAAAGTAGGGGGTAGAGGCCCAGGATCACGGAGGTGGGGAAGCAGCCCGGGACGGCGGCGAGCCGGGTCTTCCGGATCTTCTCCCGGTAGATTTCCGGAAGCCCGTAGACCGCCGACTCCGAAAGGGCGGGGCTCTTGTGCGTCACCCCGTAGACGGACTCGTACAGCGGGATGCTGCGGAACCGGAAATCCGCGGACAGGTCGATCACCGGGACGCCCCGGGACAGGAGCGATCCGGCGACCGAGGAGGACACGGTGTGCGGGAGCGCGAGGAAGGCCGCGTCGAACTCCGCCCCGAGCAGCCTCTCCATCTTCCCGAAGGCAACGCCTTCGAGTCTGCCCTTGAACGGCGCGAACGCCTGCTCGAGCGGCTGGTCGGAATACTGCTCGGAGGTGAGGACGGAGATCCTCGCGCCCTTGTGGGACAGGAGCATCCGGACCAACTCGAAGCCGGTGTACCCGGTGGCCCCGAAGATCGCGACCTGCTTCATGCGGCTGCCCATCCTTCCCATTGTATTCGGTTTCCCGGCCGCAGAGGCCGGCTGCCCGCCGGGCCGGGAAAAAAGAAGGGGAAGGCGGGTTGCCCGGCCTTCCCCTTCGGGAGTGCGTCCGTTCCGGGGCGTCCCGCCCCATCCCGGCTTACCGCTTGGAGAACTGGAACCGCTTGCGCGCCCCCGGCTGGCCGTACTTCTTCCGTTCCTTGATGCGGGCGTCGCGGGTGAGAAGCCCGGCGCGCTTGAGGGAGGTGCGCAGCTCCGGGTTCTCGATCTGCAGCGCCTTGGCGATCCCGAACTTCACCGACTCGGCCTGGGCCGCGGGGCCCCCGCCGCCGAGGTTCACCTCCACGTCGACGTTCGTCCGCTTCCCCGTGAGGACGAGCGGCTGGACGGCGACCGCCCGCAGCGCGAGCACGGGGAAGTAGTCGTCGAACTCCCGGCCGTTGATCGTGATCCGGCCGCTGCCGGACTTGAGGTAGACGCGGGCGACCGCGGTCTTCCGCTTTCCGGTGGCGTACACCTTCATCTGGGCCATGGTGCTCTGGATTCCTCCTATTCGTTTACGGCGAGCGCCTTCGGCTGCTGCGCCTTGTGCGGGTGGTCCGGCCCGGCGTACACCTTCAGCTTGGTGAAGAGCCGGTCACCCAGCCGCGACTTCGGGAGCATCCCCCGGACCGCCCACTCCACGATCCGCTCGGGGTGCCTGCCTCCGAGCACCTTCTCCGGGGTGGTGGACTTCAGCCCGCCCATGAACCCGGTGTGGTGGTAGTACACCTTGTCGGTCATCTTCTTCCCGGTGAGCTTCACCTTGTCGGCGTTCACCACGATGACGAAGTCCCCGATGTCGGCGTTGGGCGTGAACGTCGGCTTGTGTTTCCCCCGGAGGACGTCCGCGACCTTCGTGGCCAGACGACCCAGGACCTTGTCCTTCGCGTCCACCACGTACCACTTCTGGTCGGCTTCTTCCCGGGTCAGCATTCTCGTCGTTTTCATCGCGCAAACCTTCCCCTCGAAATCAAAGGTA
>DASWBR010000008.1:0-2134 GCA_036390495.1 Candidatus Deferrimicrobiaceae bacterium
ACGCGGGGCCGGGAGAGGTCCTTCGGGAGGAACCCCCACTTCACCCCGGCCGGGAACCCCGCGCCGCCGCGGCCGCGCAGGTTCGCCTTCTTCACCTCGTCGATGATCTGCTGGGGCTCCATCGCGAACGCCTTCCGGAGCGCCTCGTACCCGCCGAACTGCCGGTACGTGTCGAGGTGCCGGTACGCCTCGTCGGCGAAATGCGTTGTGAGGACCTTCTCCATCGCCGCCCGCTCAGCCCCTAGGGAAGTTGGCCGAGGATCGCATCGATCTTCGCCTCGGTGAGGTTCTCGTGGTAGTCGTCGTTCACCTGCATCACCGGCGCCGTGCCGCACGACCCCAGGCACTCCACCTTCGTCAGGGTGAACTTCCCGTCGGGGGTCGTCTCCCCCGGCTTCACGCCGAGCTTCCTCGACACGTGCTCGATCAGGTGTTCCGCGCCCAGCAGGGAGCAGGAGATGTTCCGGCAGATCTGCACGTGGTACTTCCCGACCGGCTTCCGGTTGTACATCGTGTAGAAGGTGGCGACCCCCTCGATCCGCGCCGGGGAGGTCCCGAGCAGCTCCGCGATGTGGACGATCGCGTCGTCGGAGACGTACCCCTGCTCCTTCTGCGCGAGGTGGAGCGCCGGCAGGATGACCGCTTCCTTGTCCGGGTAGCGCGTCAGCAGCCGCCCGAACTCCTTCTTCCCCGCCTCGGAGAACGCGAAGCTCACCGGTCCAGCTCCCCCGCGATGATGTTGACGCTCCCCAGCGTGGCGATCAGGTCCGCGATCATCTGTCCCTTCACCAGGTGCGGGATCCCCTGGAACAGCGGGAAGCACGGCGGCCGGACCTTGATCTTCCACGGCCCCCCCCCGCCCCGGCTGACGATGTAGAACCCCAGCTCCCCGTTGGCGGCCTCCGTCGCGGAGTACACCTCGCCCTCCGGGACCTGGACCCCCTCCATGATGAACTTGAAGTGGTTCATCAGCGCCTCGATGTTCTCGTACACCAGCGCCTTCTCCGGGAGGGTGTAGCGCGTGTCGTCCACGTTGACGGGGCCGCCGGGCATCTGCGCGACCGCCTGCTCGATGATCCGGAGGGACTGGCGCATCTCCTCCATCCGGACCATGTACCGGTCGCACGTGTCGCCCTTCTCGCCGATCGGGACATCGAAGTCGAACCGGTCGTACACGAGGTACGGCTCGTCCTTCCGCAGGTCGAGGGGGACCCCCGCCGCGCGGAGGCACGGCCCCGTGAACCCGAGCGCGATCGCGTCCTTCGGGGAGATGGGCCCGACGCCCATCGTCCGCTCGATGAAGATCCGGTTCTTCGTGAGGAGGGCGTTCACGTCCGCGATGCACTCGGGGATCACGCCCCGGCACACCGCCAGCACCCGCTCGT
Organism: Candidatus Deferrimicrobiaceae bacterium; assembly: GCA_036390495.1. Taxonomy (GTDB): domain Bacteria; phylum Desulfobacterota; class Deferrimicrobia; order Deferrimicrobiales; family Deferrimicrobiaceae; genus JAGGAJ01. The sequence goes on from DASWBR010000008.1 coordinate 1,386, forward strand.
TCCACCCCTCCGGGATGTCCGCCATGGCCCCGCCGATGCGGGTGTACGCCGTGGTCAGCCGCTGGCCGCACAGCTCCTCGATGAGCTTGTAGACCTCCTCGCGCGGCTTCCAGAAGTACCAGAAGTTCGTCAGCGCCCCCAGGTCGACCATGTTCGTGCCGACGCACACCATGTGGTCGATGATCCGGGAGAGCTCGGAGATGATCACGCGGATGTACTTGCACCGCTCGGTGATCTCGATGCCGCACAGCTTCTCCACCGCCATCGCGTACCCGACGTTGTTCATCAGCGGGGAGACGTAGTTCAGCCGGTCGGTGTACGGCACCACCTGCGTCCAGGTGGACGCCTCGGACTCCTTCTCGAACCCGCGGTGGAGGTACCCGAACTCGGGGACGAGGTCCACGATCGTCTCGCCGTCGAGCGTCGCGTGGAAGCGCAGCGTCGCGTGCGTCGCCGGGTGGGAGGGGCCGATGTTGATGAGCATCGGCTCCGCCTGCAGGTCGAGCTTCGCGTCGTGGGTCCGTATGATGAACGGTTCGGCCATCGTCCCTCTACTCTTCCGGCCCGATCGTGGGCTGGCGCCTCGCCTTCGGGTAATCCTTCCGGAGCGGGTGTCCCTCGAACCCCTCGTACATGAGGATCCGCTTCAGGTTCGGGTGGCCGCGGAAGACGATGCCGTACATGTCCCACGCCTCCCGCTCGTACCAGTCGATGCCGGGCCACACGGATACCGCCGTGTCGATCACCGG
>DASWBR010000009.1:0-13058 GCA_036390495.1 Candidatus Deferrimicrobiaceae bacterium
AGCGCCTCGTCGAGGGAGCGGATGTACCCGGACCGGGGGACGACGAGGCCGAGCTTCTCCATCGCCTTCCGGAACCGGTCCCGATCCTCCGCCTTCTGGATGGCGTCGAAGTTCGCCCCGATCAGCTCTACCCCGAACTTCCGGAGGACCCCCATCTCATGGAGGGAGACGGCGATGTTCAGGCCGGTCTGCCCACCGATGGTCGGCAGCAGGGCGTCCGGACGCTCCCGCTCGATGATCCTCGCCACGATCTCGGGGGTGATCGGCTCCACGTAGGTCCGGTCGGCGAAGTCGGTGTCCGTCATGATCGTCGCCGGGTTGCTGTTGACGAGAACGACCGTGTACCCCTCCTCCTTCAGCGCCTTGCACGCCTGGGTCCCGGAGTAGTCGAACTCGCACGCCTGGCCGATGATGATCGGCCCGGAGCCGATCAGCAGGATTTTCTTCAGGTCGGTCCGCTTGGGCACTAGATCTCCTGGATGAAGACGTTCCGGAAGGAGAGCCGTTCGGCCGCCGCCACCGCTCGGGCGTACTCCCTCCTCGTGAGTTTCCGGTCGAGGCCGGGTGTTTCCGGGGCTTTCCAGGCCGGAAAATATTGTCCCATCAGCGACAGCGGGAGGTCCGGCCCGAACGTTTCCGCGAGGCGCTTGAGGACGGCCTCGGTCTCCTCCACCCGCCCCGGAAGGACCAGGTGCCGTACCAGGACCCCCCGGGTGGCGATCCCGTCTTCCCCAACGGTAAGGAAACCGGTCTGGCGCACCATCGCGGTGATGGCGTCGTCGTTCCCGGACACGTACCCCGGTGTGCCGGACAGCTTCGCGGCAAGGGATGGGGAGCGGTACTTCGCGTCGGGGAGGTAGATGTCCACGACCCCGTCAAGAAGATCGATCGCCTCGAGGGAGTCGTACCCGTTCGTGTTGTAGACGACGGGGAGCGCGAACCCCCGGCTTCGGGCCAGCGGAACCGCTCCGGCGATGTGGGCCGCGTGCGGCGTGGGGGTGACGAAGTTCACGTTGTGGGCTCCCCGGGACTGGAGCCGCATCAGCTCGCCCGCGAGCGCATCCGCGTCCATGTCCCGGCCGTTTCCCAGCTGGCTGATCGGGTAGTTCTGGCAGAACCGGCACGCCATGTTGCAGTGGCTCAGGAACACCGTGCCGGAGCCGCCCTTACCCGAGATCGGCGGCTCCTCCCCGTGGTGGATCGAGACGGCGGCGACCCGGGCGACCGCGCCGGCCCCGCAGAAACCGCGCTCGCCGGCGAGACGGTCCACGCCGCACTCCCTTGGGCACAGCCGGCAGGCCCCCAGTGCCGCTCCAACCAAAGACCGTTCGGTCCGCATGGGCAGGGCTGCCAATTCAGTGCCTCCATCCAGGATCGTCGGTGTTCATCCGGTGCATAGGGCGCAGCGGGAGAGGAAGCCCCCCGCCCCGCCACGGGCTCCGCGCCGGCGGGGTACCCCCGCAGACTGAGTCCGGGGGGCACGAGCCCTTGCACCACAGGATGCCAAAACCGGTTCTGTCAACCGTTGGAGGCAATTACAGCTCCTCCTCCCCTAGGAGATACCGGTGGAACCGGGTGAAGAGGTAGCGCGAGTCGTGCGGACCCGGGGACGCCTCCGGGTGGTACTGCACGGAGAAGCAGCGCATGGAGGGAACGGAGAGCCCCTCGACCGTGCCGTCGTTCAGGTTCACGTGGGTGATCCGCGCCGTGCCGCCCAGCGAATCGGGGTCGACGGAGAAGTTGTGGTTCTGGCTGGTGATCTCGACCTTCCCCGTGGCGAGGTCCTTCACCGGCTGGTTGCACCCGTGGTGTCCGAACTTCAGCTTGAACGTCTTCCCGCCGAGGGCCAGCCCCATGATCTGGTGTCCCAGGCAGATGCCGAAGACCGGCAGCCTCCCGAGGATCCTCCGGGCCGTCTCCACCGCGTACGGGACCCCCTCGGGGTCCCCTGGGCCGTTGGACAGGAAGACGCCGTCGGGCTTGCGGGCGAGGATCGTCTCCGCGCCGGTGGAAGCGGGAACGACGGTCACGTCGAAGCCGGACGCCACCATCATCCGGAGGATGTTCTGCTTGATCCCGAAATCCATCGCCACGATCCGCGGTACCCGGCCGTACCGCTCCCGGTATACGGACGCGGGAAGGTACCCCTTTTCCAGGTCCCAGTCCCCCGTGTCCCAGTGGAGCGCGTGGTCCGTGGTGACTTCCCGGACGAGGTCCCGGCCGACGATCGGGGGCAAATCGCGCGCCCTCCGCACCAGCCGTTCCCGGTCGGAATCCAGGCTGGAGATCACCGCCATCTGGGAACCGCCATCCCGCAGGCGGCGGGTGAGCGCCCGGGTGTCGATCCCTGCGATTCCGCAGACGTGGTAGCGCCGGAGGTAGGCGTCGAGCGACTCCACGTGCCTCCAGTTCGACGGGGGCCTCCACGCCTCCCGCACGACGAATCCCTCCACCCAGGGGCGGTTGGACTCCACGTCTTCCGGGTTGGTCCCCGTGTTCCCGATCTCGGGATACGTCATCGTGACGATCTGCCCCTTGTAGGAAGGGTCGGTGAGGACCTCCTGGTACCCCGTCATTCCGGTGTTGAAGACGACCTCGCCGCCACACTCCCCCTCGTATCCGAAGGGGATTCCCTCGAAGACAGTTCCGTCCGCCAGGGCCAGGAGGGCTTTCCGCTCAGCCATCGACCGCGACCCCGGGCTGCAGGGAATGGCGGACGAGGCCGCCGCATACCGTGACCGTCGCCCGGCCCCGCAGCTTCCACCCCACGAACGGGCTGTTCCCCGACTTGGAACGGATGTCCTCCTTCCGGAACTCCCACTCCGCGTCGGGGTCCACGATCGTCACGTCCCCGTCTGCCCCCGCGGCAAGCGCCCCCTTCCCCCTCAGGGAGAGGAGCTTCGCGGGTCCGGCGGAGAGGAGTTCCACGACCCGGGAAGGGGTCACCTTCCCCCCGGCCAGCAGGGCGAGGGTCAGGGGGAGGGAGGTCTGCAGGCCGATGATCCCGTTGGCGGCGGCCACGAACTCGCACCGCTTGACGTAATCCTCGTGCGGGGCGTGGTCGGAGGCTACGGCGTCGATGGTCCCGTCGAGGATCCCCTCCAGGACCGCCATCCGGTCCTCCTCGCCCCGGAGCGGCGGGTTCATCTTCGCGTTCGTGTCGTACCCTTCGAGCGCAGCGTCGGTCAACGTGAAGTATTGGGGTGCCGTTTCGCCGGTGACCGCGAGGCCGGCACGCTTCGCCATCCGCAGGAGGTCCACGCCCATCCGGGTGCTGATGTGCTGGATGTGGACGCGTCCCCCCGTCTGCCGGGCGAGCAGGATCTCCCGGGCGATGGCAACTTCCTCTGCCGCCGCGGGGATTCCGGGGAGTCCCAGCTTCTGGGCGGTCCACCCCTCGTGCGCCGCGCCCCCCTCCGCCAGATCCGGGTCCTCGGAGTGGGTCATGATGAGGTATCCGAACGGCCTGGCGTACTCCAGGGCCCGGCGCATCAGAAGGGAGCTCGCCACGGGCTTGCCGTCGTCCGAGAACGCCACGGCGCCCGCCTCCGCGAGCTCCGTGAAGTCCGTCATCTCCTTCCCTTCCAGGCCGTGTGTCACCGCGGCGACGGGGAACACGTTGACGATCCCCTCCCGGCGGGCCCTCTCCAGGATGTACCGGGTCACCTCCGGGTTGTCGTTGACCGGTTTGGTGTTCGCCATGCAGACCACGGAGGAGAAACCGCCGGCGGCCGCGGCCGCGGTCCCGGAGCGGATGTCTTCCTTCCACTCGTACCCCGGCTCCCGGAGGTGGACGTGCATGTCGATCAGCCCCGGCACGACCCACTTCCCCTCCGCCGGGATCACGCGCCCCGGGAAATTCCCCGGAGCGTCGCCGGCGAGGAACTCCCGGACCTTCCCGTCGGCAAGGACCAGGTGTCCCGTTTCGTCCCGCCGCGAAACCGGATCGATGACCCTCCCCCCCCTAATGAGCAGCATGCGAACCTCCCGCGAGTAGGTAGAGCAGCGCCATCCGGACGGCGACGCCGGAAGCCACCTGGTCGAGGATCAGGGACCGGCCGCAGTCCGCGAGTTCGTCGGATAGTTCAACCCCCCGGTTGACGGGACCCGGATGCATGATCACCGCGTCCTCCTTCGCCGTGGAGAAGAGCGTCCGGTTCAAGCCATACCTTCGACAATATTCTCTAATAGATGGAAAATAAGCGGTTTTTTGTCGCTCCAATTGTATCCTCAGCATGATGATCACGTCGGCGTCCCGGACCGCTTCCCGGATGTCTCCCGTCAGCGTGGCCCCGGTGCGGGCCATCTCCCGCGGGAGGAGCGTCTCCGGCCCGCACAGCCACAGTTTCGCTCCCATCCGTCCGAGGGAGTGGAGATCGGAGCGGACGACGCGGCTGTGCAGGATGTCTCCGATGATGGCGATCTTGAGGCCGGCCACCTTCCCCTTGGCTTTCAGGATGGTGTACAGGTCCAGGAGCCCCTGGGACGGGTGCTCGTTCGCGCCGTCTCCGGCGTTTACGATCGAGCAGGAGAGGTGCCGCGAGAGGAAGTGGGGGGCGCCCGAGGCAGGGTGCCGGATCACGAGGATGTTCGGTTTCATCGCCTCGATGTTGCGCGCGGTGTCGAGGAGCGTCTCCCCTTTCGTGATGCTGGACGTGGAGGAACTGAAGTTGACCACGTCCGCGGAGAGCCGCTTCCCCGCGATCTCGAAGGACGTGCGCGTCCTTGTGCTCGCCTCGAAGAAGAGGTTCACCACGGTTTTCCCCCGGAGGGCGGGAACCTTCTTGATGTCCCGCGTCAGCACTTCCTCCATCGACCGCGCCGTGTCGATGACGAATTCGATCTCCTCCGGACGGAAGTCGGACAGCCCCAGGACGTGTCTGCGTCGCCATTCCATGCCTACAACCCCTTCCCGGCCGGAGCCTCTGCGAGGACCACCGACCACTCTTCGGGTTCCCCCTCCACATGGACCTCCACGGTTTCGCCCCGCGAGGTAGGGACGTTCCTGCCGACGTAGTCGGCCCGGATGGGCAGTTCCCGGTGCCCCCGGTCGATCAGGACGGCCAGCTGGATGTTGCGGGGCCGGCCGAAGTCCATCAGGGCGTCCATGGCCGCCCGGATCGTCCGCCCCGTGTAGAGGACGTCGTCCACGAGGATCACCTTCTTCTCGTCGATGGAGAACGGGATCTCCGTGCGTTTCAGGCGCGTCTGGTACCCCGCCTTCGCGAGGTCGTCGCGGTACAGGGTGATGTCCACGAATCCCGCCGGGACCTCCACCCCCTCGATGGAGAGGATCTTCTTCCGGATCACCCGGGAGAGCGGAATCCCCCCGGACGCGATCCCGACAAGGACGATCTCCTCGGCGCCCCGGTTCTTTTCGAGGATCTCGTGGGTCAGGCGGGAGAGGACGCGTTCCACGCCCTTCCCGTCCAGGATGGTCTTTGCGGGGGGTTTCTTCATGGGGAACTCCTTTCGGGCACGACGGCGGTCCGGGCAAAAAAAAGCCCCTCCGCCGGGGCGGAGAGGCGCGGTGAGCGGTTGGGGAACGTCATCCTTTGCTAACCTCACGGGATTAGCTTAAAAGGCCAAGTGAGATGGTATACCGATCGCCCCCCCTCCGTCAAGGAGAGGAACGGACTATTTCAGCAGGTGCCCGATCCGGTCCCACCGGACGTACTCGGGGTACCGCCAGACCTCCGTCCACGGGACCCCCCGGTTCCAGTCGATGGAGAAGTAGATGAACAGGGCCTTTCCGATGACCGCGTCCATGTCCACAAACCCCCAGAAGCGGGAGTCGTACGATCGGTCCCGGTTGTCCCCCATCACGAAGAGCTTCCCCTCGGGGACGCGCACGAGGGGCATGTTGTCCCGGGTCCGCACGAGACTCTCCGGGTTCCTCCCGTCCGCGAACCGGGTGTACGGCTCCACGAGAGGCTCCCCGTTGACGAAGACGGTCTTCTGGCGGACCTCCACCGTGTCGCCCGGAAGGCCGATGACGCGCTTGATGAAATCCTTGCTGGGGTCCTCCGGGAACACGAACACGATGATGTCCCCCCGATTCGGGGTCGAAAACCGCAGGATCCGGCCCTTCGTGTAGGGGATGTGGTACCCGTAGAGGAACTTGTTGACGAAGATGTGGTCTCCCACGAGGAGCGTGTTCTCCATGGAACTGGACGGAATCTTGAAGGCCTGGAGCAGCAGGGTCCGGACGACCAGCGCGATCACGAGCGCGACCCCGAACGCCTCGGCGTATTCCCGCAGCTTCCCCTTGCGGCTCCCCGGCGGATGGGGGTCCGTTGCCGGTGTCATCGCAGGCATGGTGCCTCCCTTCACTCCTTTACCTTCAGGATCGACAGGAACGCCTCCTGGGGGATCTCCACGGTGCCGACCTGCTTCATCCGCTTCTTCCCCTCCTTCTGTTTCTCCAGGAGCTTCCGTTTCCTCGTGATGTCGCCCCCGTAGCATTTCGCGATCACGTTCTTCCGGATCGCCTTGACGGATTCCCGCGCGATCACCTTCGAGCCGATCGCGGCCTGGATGACCACCTCGAACATCTGCCGCGGGATCAGCTTCCGCAGCCTCTCGGTGACCTCCCGCCCTTTCGGGTAGGCGCTGTCCCGGTGGACGATCAGGGAGAGGGCGTCCACCTTGTCCCCGTTCAGCAGGATGTCGAGCTTCACCAGGTTGGAACGGCGGAACTCGTGGAACTCGTAGTCCATGGAGGCGTATCCCCGCGAGGCGGTCTTCAGCTTGTCGTAGAAATCTAGGACGATCTCGTTCAGAGGGAGCTCGTACTCCAGGATCACCCGGTTCGTGGAGACGAACTTCATCTGGCGCTGGACTCCCCGCCGCTCCTCGCAGAGTTTGAGAACCCCCCCGAGGTATTCCGCCGGGAGGTGGATCGTGGCGAGGATCAGCGGCTCCTCGATGTGGTCCAGCTCCAGCGGCTCGGGGAGGCGTGCGGGGCTGTCCACCTCCACCATCGAACCGTCCGTCTTCACCGCGCGGTACCCGACGGTGGGCGCCGTGGTGATCAGCTCCACGCCGTACTCCCGTTCCAGCCGTTCCTGGATGATCTCCATGTGGAGAAGCCCCAGGAATCCGCAACGGAAGCCGAACCCCAGGGCCACGGAGCTCTCCGGCTCGGCGGTGAACGAGGAGTCGTTCAGCCGGAGCTTCTCGATGGCCGTGCGCAGCTGGGAGTACTGGTCCGTGGCGACGGGGTATACCCCGGCGAACACCATCGGCCGGACGACCTTGAATCCCGGCAGCGGCATCGCGGCCGGCCGCCGCGCGTCGGTGATCGTGTCCCCCACCTTCGTCTCCGTGAGTTCCTTCACGTTGGCGATGACGAAACCCACCTCCCCCGTCCCCAGAAACTCCACTTCCTGGGGGTGCGGAGAGAAGACGCCCACCTTCTGCACCTCGAAGGAGTTCCCCGTGGCCATGAAGGTGATCCGCTGTCCCGGGCGGATGGAGCCGTCGAACACGCGGGTCAGGACCACCACGCCCACGTAGTTGTCGAACCACGAGTCGATGATGAGCGCCTTCGCGGATGCCCCGGGATCCCCTTGGGGAGGAGGCACCTGCCGGACGATCCGCTCGAGCAGCTCCGGGACGCCGGTCCCTTTCTTCGCGCTCACCTGCAGCATCCCGGACGTGTCGAGCCCGATGACGTCCTCGATCTCCCTCCGGACGCGTTCCGGCTCGGCGTTCGGGAGGTCGATCTTGTTGAGGACCGGCAGGATCTCGAGGTTCTGGTCCAGGGCCATGTAGACGTTGGCCAGCGTCTGCGCCTCCACCCCCTGGGATGCGTCCACGACCAGGACTGCCCCCTCGCAGGCGCACAGGCTCCGCGACACCTCGTAGGAGAAGTCCACGTGCCCGGGGGTGTCGATCAGGTTGAGCTGGTACTCGTTCCCGTCCGGGGAGAGGTACCTCATGCGGACGGTCTGGGCCTTGATGGTGATCCCCCGCTCCCGTTCCAGGTCCATCTTGTCCAGGAACTGGTCCACCTTCTCCCGCTCCGACAGGGTGCCGGTGATCTCCAGCAGCCGGTCGGCCAGGGTGGACTTTCCGTGGTCGATGTGGGCGATGATGGAGAAGTTCCGGATGTTCTCGATCCGCATGCCTACCATCTGCCGGAGGATTTCACCTTTTCGCGGAAGTACGCCAGCGTGAGGGCGAGCCCGTCGTCCAGTGAAGTTTCAGGATACCATCCCAGCTCGTTGTACGCCAAGGCGTTCTCGATGACGGAACGGCGCTGCTCCCCCGGCATCCCGGGGCCGTGGATCTCCTCCTGGTGGCTCCCTGAGAGGTCCCGCAGCTTCCGGAACAGGGCGTTCACGTCCGTCTCGATCCCGGTGCCGATGTTGATCGCCAGGCCGTCTCCCCGCGTGAGTGCGGCGAGGTTGGCCCGCACCACGTCCCCCACGTAGACGTAGTCCCGCGTCTGCTCCCCGTCGCCGTTCACGACGGCCGTCTGGCCCCGGAGCAGCCGTTCGGAAAAGATCGCCACGACGCCCGCCTCGCCGTGCGGATCCTGCCGCGGACCGTACACGTTCGAGTACCGGAGGGCCGTGTAGGCCAGGCCGTACTGGACGCGGTAGAAGTTCAGGTACATCTCCACGGATACCTTCGCGACGCCGTAGGGGGACACCGGACGGAGGGGGTGCCGCTCGTCCGCCGGGAACTCCTCCTGCTCCCCGTAACCCGCCCCGCCGGAAGAGGCGAAGATCACCTTCCGGACTCCCGCCGCCCGGGCCGCCTCGAGGAGCGTAAGGGACCCCAGGATGTTCTCCCGGGCGTCGTATACGGGGTCCGCCACCGACCGGCGTACGTTGATCTGGGCGGCGTGGTGGTTGATCACTTCCGGGCGGAAGGTCCGCACCGCCTCGGCGGCGGTGTCCGACCCCACGTCGCAGAATACGAACCGCGCCCCGGCCGGGACGTTCCCTTCCTTCCCGGATGAGAGGTTGTCCAGGACCAGGACCTCGTGCCCCGACTCCACGTACGCTGCGGAGACGTGGGACCCGATGAATCCCGCCCCTCCGGTTACGAGAACGCGCATGCTCAGTGCCCTCCCTTCCCCTTCACCGTTTCGAGGAACTCCTCCACCGCCTCCTCCCATGGACGCGGGGTTTCCCCGGTGATCCGCACGTACTTCTCCTTGCTCAGGACGGAATAGGCCGGCCGGGGGGCCGGATACGGCAGGTCGCGGGATGCCGCCGGCAGCAGGACAGCCCCTTTCAGGCCGGAACGATCCAGGACGTACCCCGCCAGGCCGTACCAGGTCGTCTCCCCCCCGTTGGAGAAGTGGACCGTGCCCCTGGCGCCCGCGTCCAGCAGCCTGAGGACCGCCCGGGCGAGGTCCCTGGCGCAGGTGGGACTGCCGGTCTGGTCCGACGCCACGCGGAGCGCCTCGCCGCGCCTGGCCTTCCCCAGGATCGTCGTGATGAAGTTCCTCCCCCCGGGGCCGAACAGCCACTGGGTGCGGATCAGGAGATGCTCGCCGCCCGCGGCACGCAGGGCGCGCTCGGCCGAAAGCTTGCTGCGCCCGTACACGGAAAGAGGCCGCACGGGATCGTCCTCCCGGTACGGGCGGGACCGTGCCCCGTCGAACACGTAGTCGGTCCCGAAAGTCACGAGGAGCGTCCCGCGTTCCCGGCAGACCCGCGCCACGTTTCCGGTTCCCCCGGCGTTGACGGCCTGGGCCGTTTCCGGTTCCTCCTCCGCCCGGTCGACCGCCGTGTAGGCCGCGCAGTGGATCACCGTGTCCGGGCGAAAGCCTTCGATCTCCCTGCGGCATTCGGGCAGGCTCGTCACGTCGCACTCTTCCCGGTCCGTGATCCGCAGTTCGGACCGATCGCGGAACGCTTCCGCGATCTCCCGGCCGAGAAGGCCCAGCCCGCCGGTGACCAGGACCCGTTCCGCGCGTCCCGCCCGTCCCTTCACTTTCCCCCCACGGAGCCGATCCCTTTGAGGTTGAACGTCAGCTTCCAGCTCGTGTCCCTCGGCTGGCTCTTCCGGTCGACCGTCAGCCCGACTCCCCAGCAGTCGCTGCGCGGATTCACCGTGAAGCCCGCGGAGGAGTCGGTGAAATACCCGCTTTTCAGGGAGTAGTTCGCATGGGCCATCAGTTTCAGGTACCGCGCAACCCGCCAGGCGAGGAGCCCGTGCAGGTCCTGCGCAAGGCTTAGGGTCGCCGTGTACCCGGCGAGGAACCGGTTGTCGTCGTCCTTCTTGTATTCTCCTGCGACCATGGATGTGACGAAGGTGGCCGATCCGGGGTCGAAGAGCGTCTCCGCCTGGAGTTTCCATCGGTTCTGCGGGGTCAGGGCGAACCGGGCGTATATGTCCGACGAGGGGTTGTTGTTCAGCGGTTTCCCCTCCGCGGTGTCGATCTGGTCCTGAAGCGTCCGGACGAAAGGGGATAGGGGGTCGACGTACGGCGACGCGGGCGGCACCCTTCCGCCGATGTTGTACGCCCACTCGATGAAAAGGGAGGCCAGCTCCCTCGGGGAGGCCCCTTCCGTCACGCCGAGGAGCCGCTGGGCGAGGGTCAGGACGAACTGGCTCTGCGGCGCGATGCGGGACCAGCGATCGGTGACCGGGATGTCGTCCTGCGCGACGTCGGGGACGTACCGGTACCCGAGCGACGTTCCCATCACGTGGACGAGCCCCCCTCCCGTCGCCCGCGGAAAATCCTTCCTCGCCTCCACGGAAAGCGTAGCGCCGCCGCCCGGAACGACGCGGCCCGCGCTCTCCCGTCCTCCGGACGGAAGATCGTAACTGTCTCCCAGCAGGTTCACGAAGAGGTACGGTGTGAGGGAAACCGAGGGGTAGGGAATCAGGGGGCGGGAGAGCGTCAAGGTACCGTTCCCCCGAAGTTCCATGTCGCCGTTCTGGCGGAAGAAATACGTGACCTGCAGGTCCCCCCCGGCGTCGACGCCTGCGACCGGTATCGTGGACGGCAGGAGGGTGACGGTGTATTCGGGCAGGCGCTGCACCGTGTTGTCCTGGGCGGGGGGGGTTTCCAGCTCCCGTTGCCAGGTGGCCGAGAGCTCCTCGGACCAGTTCCCGCCGGAAAGTCCGACAAAACCGGTGGCCTGGGCCTGCCGGGCCGACCGGAGGTACTCGGAATCGGTGAGGTCCACGTAATACTGGTTGTCCGAGGGGATGTCCCACCGGGCGTTTGCCGTCCATCGCCCCGAGAGCCAGGTGTTCGCGCCCCAGATGCGCCAACGATCCGAATGCGCTTCCTGATCGTGGAACCAGGTTCCCCGGAAGACTCCTTCCGACGCCGGGTTGAGGACCACGCGGTATTCGAGCTCCGGCTGGAAACCCGCCTTCGACATGGCGTTCAGATAGACCGTCGCGTCGCTCCAGCGGTTGATCGCCCAGTAGAAGGGGACCGTCAGGGTGAACCCTTTGTAATGGTTCGAGGAGAAGGCCGGGAGCAGGAACCCCGTCTGTCGGGCGAGCTTCACCGGGAACGCGCCCCACGGGAGCCACAGGACGGGGACGCCCCGGATGCGGAAGGTGACGTCCCTCCCGTACGCGTAATCCTCGAGGGTCACCTTCGCGCGGCGGATGCCGAACTGCCAGTCGGGTATCGGGTCGCAGGGGCAGGTGGTCAGTTCCCCCTTGTCGATGGAGAACGACTGTTTCCCGGTCTTCTCGATCCGCTCGCTCGCGAGAAGGTAGTTGTTCGTCCGGATCCGGATGGTGCCGTTGTAGAGGACGCCCGTTTCCTTGTCCAGGTTCAGCGTGATCCGGTCGAAGGAGAACTCCTCTTCCCCGTCCTTGTAACGGACCTGCCCCGCGAGCTCGGCCTCCCCCGAACGGGAGTTGTACCGGATCCGGTCCGCCCGCATCGTCCGCTCCCCGAACTCGATCTCCACGTTCCCTTCCGCCTGCACCACCCCGGCATCCTCGTCGTACGTCAGGGAGTCCGCCGTGACGCGCACGGGTCCCTCGAGGTTGATGCCTCCCCCCTGCTTCATGGTTTTCAGGCTCTTCAGGCCTTCGATGGCCCCCCGGGGGGATTTCGGTTCCTCTCCACCGGAAGGCGAGGCGGTCGCAACCATCAAGGCCGCGAGAATCATGGCGCCGTGCTTCCTCACCGGACGGCCCCCACCCGGTGGCGGTACGCCTCGCCGGCCGCCGCGAGCGAACCGCAAACCAGAACCACCCCGTCCTTTCCGGCCCGGCGCCGGGCTTCGCGCCACCCCTCCCGAAACCCTCCCGACGCGACGCACGGGAGCCCCACGGACCAGGCGCAGCGGGCGAGCGCCCCAACATCCGCCGCGCGGTCGTGGCGAAGGGGGTACGTCACGACGCACTGGATGTGGGGTGCGAGGGGACCGAGATATCCCGCCGGATCCTTGTCCGCGAGCATGCTCCAGAGCGCGATCATCCGTTTCCCCCTTCCCCAGGGGGGGGACCCCTCGATTTCACCGGCGAGCGCCCGGGCGGCGTCGGGATTGTGTCCGCCGTCCACCCAGGCTCCCGCGTTCTTCGTTCCCGGTATCCGGCAGAGCCTGCCGGGCCAGGTCACCGCGGACACCGCGACGGCGGCTCTCCCCGCGAAGCGGGATGGGGATATTCCCTCCGCGGCGGCCCACCGCCAGGACGCCGCGAGGGCGACCGCCGCGTTGTCCCGCTGGAACACGCCGTCCATCCGGAGGCGAATCCGACGGAGCGAGACTCCCGGCAGGCCGACCGCGAGGGTGCCGTCCCGGCAGAGGCGCCACCCGAAATCCTTCCCGAGCTCCCATACGGGGCACTTCAGGTGCTTCGCCCGGCGGCGGATCACGGCGCGCGCCGATGGCCGGATCCGCCCCATCACGAGGGGGACGCGCGCCTTCAGGATGCCGGCCTTCTCCCCCGCGATCCGCACAAGGGTGTTTCCCAGCCACTCCCGGTGATCGATCCCGATCGTGGTGATGACGGAGACGATCGGCCGGCAAGCCGTGGTCGCGTCCCAACGTCCCCCCAGGCCGGTCTCCATGACCACCAGCGGCGTTCCCGTTCTCCGGAACCAGTCGCACGCGACC
>DASWBR010000010.1:0-4230 GCA_036390495.1 Candidatus Deferrimicrobiaceae bacterium
CACCATCGTCGCGGCGTGGATGAGGGCGGAGACCGGGGTGGGGCCCTCCATCGCGTCGGGGAGCCAGACGTGCAGCGGGAACTGGGCCGACTTCCCGATGGCGCCGCAGAAGACGGCGATCCCCGCCAGGGTGAGGAGCCCTCCGGAGAGCTTCCCGTCCCCGATGGCCCGGAAGACCTCGTCGTACCCCAGGACGCCGCAGGTTGCGTAGATGATCAGGATGCCGATGAGGAAGCCGAAGTCGCCGACCCGGTTGACGATGAACGCCTTCTTGCACGCGTCCGCGGCGGACTTCTTCTCGAACCAGAATCCGATCAGCAGGTAGGAGGAGAGTCCCACCAGCTCCCAGAAAATGTAGATGAAGAGCAGGCTTTCGGAGAGGACCAGCCCCAGCATGGAGAAGGAGAAGATCGACAGGTAGGCGAAGAACCGGTTGTACCGCGGGTCGCCGTGCATGTACCCGACGGAGAACAGGTGCACCAGCGACGAGACGCCGGTGACCACCACCAGCATGATCGCGGTGACGTTGTCGATCAGGATGCCCGTCTGGAAGAGGGCCCGGTCCCCCACGCTCATCCAGGGGATCACCACGTGGTACCGGAAGTTCGGGTCGTACGCGGAGAAGACCTCGTAGAAGATCCCGATCGACATCGCGAGGGTCGTCCAGATCGTGGCGAGAGAGACCCAGTCCCCCTTGCGCGGCAGCCGCTTGCCGACCGCGATGTTCACGAAGAACGACAGCAGCGGCAGGAACGGGATGAGATGGGCGTATCGGATCACCTTTGCTACCCCTTCATCTGGTCGGCGAGGTCCACTTCCACGGTCCCCGTGGTGGCGAACATGCGCAGGAAGATGGCCAGGGCCACCGCCGCCTCGGCGGCCGCCAGGACGATCACGAATACGGCGAAGATCTGCCCTCCCATCACCCGGGAGAGGTAGTGGGAGAACGCCACGAAGTTGATGTTGGCCGCGTTCAGGATCAGCTCGACGCCCATCAGCACGGCGACGGCGTTGCGGCGGGTCATCACGACGTAGAGGCCGCAGCAGAACAGCGCGGCGGCGATCACGAGGAGCTTGTCGAGGGTCATCGCTTCCCCTCCTCCATGTCTTCCCCCTCCGGGGAGCCCCGGTCCGGCCGGGACAGGAGCGCCGCGCCGATGAGCGCGGCCAGCAGGAGCACCGAGGCGACCTCGAACGGCAGGAGGTACCGGGTCATCAGCAGCTCCCCGAGGTCGGCGGTGGTGGGGAGGTAGACGGTCCGCTTCACGGCGAAGGGGGTCGAAACGGCCGTGAACGAGAGGACGCCGAACAGCACCAGGCAGATCGCCGCGGCCGGGAGGCGGAACCGGCCGGGGTTGCTGATCTTCACGTCGGCGATCCGGTTCGACAGGAACACGGCGAACAGGATCAGGACGAGGATGCCGCCCACGTAGACCAGCACCTGGGTGGCCGCGAGGAAGTCCGCCGACAGGAGGACGTAGAGCCCCGCCACGCCGGCGAAGGAGAACAGGAGGGCGACCGCGGAGTAGATGATGTTCGGGAGGACGGCCACGAGGACCGCCGACCCCACGGTCAGCGCCGCGACGGCGAAGAAGATGTAGTCGGACGGTCCGGTCATTCCTTCTTCTCCGGCGCGGGGTTCGGTTCGGCGGGCTTCGCAGGTTCGGCGGGCTTGGCCGCTTCCGCGGCCTTCGCGGCCTCCGCGGCTTTCGCGGCGGCCTCGGCCACCTGGCGCGCCACCCGGGCCTTGATCTCCGCCGCGTCCTCCTTCACGAAGTGAAGGACCAGCTCGCCGCGCGTGAGCGACGCCATCTCGTAGCCCCCGGTGTGCTTCAGCGACTTCGGGGGGCACACCTCGACGCACAGCCCGCAGTACATGCACCGGGCGATGTTGATGTCGTAGGAGCACAGGACCATCTTCTTGTCCGCGCCGCGCACCGACTCGAGGGAGATGCAGTCGACGGGGCACGCCTTCACGCACATGGTGCACGAGGTGCACGTCTTGATGTCGTTGAAGAGGAAGCCCCGGAACCGCTCGGGCATCTCCCACCGCTCCTCGGGGTACTGGAGCGTGACCTCCTCCTTCGGATCGACGCCGTACCGGGCGGTGATCCGCATCCCCTTCGCCGTGGTGACCACGGCCTCCAGGATGTCGTTCAGGTATGCCTTCAGGGTCACGGTATCACCCGAAGATCGAGGCGATCATCTGCGGGATCCCCTTGCCCCGGAAGACCAGGAGCCACAGGGAGACGCCCAGGAGGTTGACGAACGTGAGGGGCACCAGGTATTTCCACGACATCCGCATCAGCTGGTCCACCCGCAGGCGGGGGAGCGTCCAGCGGACCCACATCATCACCAGCACCATCAGGAACGCCTTCGCCAGGAAGACCCCGAGGGAGAGGAGGTTCCCCCACAGCGGCGGGAGCGCCGCGGCGTTGAAGAACGGGACCTGCCACCCGCCCAGGAAGCAGGCGGTCGCCAGCGCCGCCACGATGAACATGTCGCCGAACTCCGCCAGGAAGAAGAGGCCGAACCGGATCCCCGAGTACTCCACGTTGTACCCGGACACCAGCTCCGACTCCGCCTCGGGGAGGTCGAAGGGGGTCTGGTTCGTCTCGGCCTGGGCGGCCGTGAAGTACAGGAAAAAGGAGAAGAAGGTGAACGGGTTGTGGAACAGGTTCCACCCGAAGATCCCGAGCAGGCCGCCCTGGGACCGCACGATGTCCTGCAGCGAGAGGGACCCGGCGATCAGCACCGCGGGGATCAGCGCCATCCCCACCGGGATCTCGTAGGAGACGATCTGGGCGGCCGCCCGCATCCCGCCCAGGAGCGCCCACTTGTTGTTGGAGGCCCACCCGGCGAGCATGACTCCGATCACCACGAGGGAGGTGACCGCCATGACGTAGTAGATGCCGATGTTCAGGTCTGCGGGGGAGAGCCCCACGCCGAACGGGACGACCACGAACGCCGCGAAGGAGCCGACGAAGACGAAGTACGGCGCGATCTTGAAGAGGAACCGGTCGGCCTTCGCCGGGATGATGTCCTCCTTGAGGACCAGCTTCACGCCGTCCGCCAGGAACTGGAGGATCCCGTTGGGCCCGACCCGGTTGGGGCCGATCCGGGCCTGGATGTCCCCGGCGACCTTGCGCAGCACCAGCGACCCCACCCCCTCGAACGTCAGGGCGAAGACCAGGACGACCGCCCCCGCGGCCACCATCAGCGCCAGGCTCACCGCCCACAGGGGGGCCGCCGCCAGCGCGGGGAACGACTTCACGAGGGAGAGGGCCAGCGCTTCCATGCGGTTACCGGTCGATCTCCGGGAGGATGATGTCGAAGCTGCCGATGACGGCGACGATGTCGGCGATCATCAGCCCCCTCGTGACCTTCTCGAAGATGTTCATCGTCACGAAGGAGCCGGTGCGGATCTTGAGGCGGAACGGGTTCGTCGACCCGTCGCTGACCAGGTAGATCCCCGTCTCCCCGCGCGGGCACTCGGAGCGGAAGTACACCTCCCCGACCGGCGGCTTGAAGACACGGGGGACCTTCGCCATCACCGGCCCCTCGGGGATCTGCGCGAGGGCCTGCCGCACGATCTTCACGCTCTCCCGCATCTCGTTGATCCGCACCATGTACCGGTCGAAGCAGTCCCCGAGCTTCCCGCGCTCCCCGGTGCCGACGCAGACGTTGAAGTCGAGCTTCGGGTAGACCGAGTACGGCTCGTCCCTCCGCAGGTCGAAGCGGACGCCCGATCCGCGCACGTTGGGGCCGGTCAGCCCGTAGGCGACCGCCTCCCCGGCGGGGATCACGGCGACGTTGGCCAGCCGGTGGACGAAGATCTTGTTGTAGGAGATGAGGTTGTTGTACTCGTCGAGCTTGGGCTCGAAGTAGTCGAGGAACTCCCGGGTCTTCTCGAGGAACCCCGGCGGGGCGTCTCCGGAGACGCCGCCGACGCGGGCGTAGTTGTACGTCAGCCGGTTCCCGCAGATCATCTCGAACAGGTCGTTGACCTTCTCCCGCTCGCGGATGGCGTACAGGAACGGGGTGAACGCCCCCATGTCCGCGGTGAAGGAGCCGAAGGCGATCAGGTGCGAGGAGATGCGGTTCAGCTCGCAGACGATGACGCGCAGGTACTCGGCGCGCTCCGGGACCTCGATCTTCGCCAGCTTCTCCACCGCCCACGCCCACGCGCAGTTGCAGTTCATCGCCGCCAGGTAGTCGAGCCGGTCGGTG
>DASWBR010000011.1:0-6179 GCA_036390495.1 Candidatus Deferrimicrobiaceae bacterium
CCGTATTCCGGCGATTTGTTTCGGGTCAGGCGGGAGCGGGGGTGGGAGCGTAGACGCTCTCGGCCTCGGCGACGAGGCGGTCGACCAGCTCCTTCACGCTCGGGATGTCCTTGATCCTCCAGACGTTCTCCCCCGAGAAGACGAGCCCTTCCTCCACGTCGCCGTTGCGCGACAGGTCGAGCCGGTCGATGATGCAGAAGCTGTGGCTGCAACTTTTCAGGCACCCCCGGCGGCACGTCCCGTCGAAGACGTCCCCGCCGCCGAAGAACTTGTCCAGGAAGCGGTTCCGGATCGCCCGCCCCGGCAGTCCCACGGGGGAGTCGATGAGGACGATGTCCTCCTTGCGGGCGTGGAGGTACGTCTGCTTGAAGGCGTCGGAGACGTCGCACTCCTTCGAGAGGACGAACCTCGTCGCCATCTGCACTCCGTCCGCCCCGTACTTTCCCATCATCTCCGCGATGTCGTAGCCGTCGGTGATGCCGCCCGCCGCGATCAACGGAACCTTCTTCACCACCTTGCGCACCTCGGGGAACAGTTCCCGCAACGGCCGGTCGGTTCCCAGGTGCCCCCCCGCCTCCTTCGCCTCCACGACGATGGCGTCCGCCCCGCTGCGCTCCGCCAGTTTTCCGAACTCGGGCGAGGAGACGATGGAAACGATGGGGACGCCGTGGTCCTTCCCCACCTTGAAGATGTCGCGGGAGAATCCCGCTCCGGTCACGATCATGTCCACGCCGGCGTCGATGGAGGCCTTCACCGTCTCCATGAACTGCTTGACGGCGAACATGATGTTCACCGCGACGATCCCGCGGGTCATCCGCTTCGCCTTGCGGATGTCCTCCTGCAGCTCGTCGATCGGGATCCCCGACCCGCCGATCGTCCCGATGCCGCCGCACTCCGCCACCGCCGCCGCGAGGGACGACGTGGAGACGCGGACCGACATCCCCCCCTGCACGATGGGAACGCTGGCGGTGAACCGGCCGATGGTAAGTTCCGGAAGCTTCACGAATCCCCCGTCAAAGTGGATATTCTAACCGGAAAACGGCGTTTGGCGTCGACGAAAATCCATTCTCCGTCGAACGTCCCGGCCGCGCCGGCGACCGGTTCCGCCGCCCCCACGAAACGCGGGACCGCAGGGACAGGTCTGGTATAATGTGCGGCATTACCGCCGACAACGTCCCGAAAAGGAGGATGCCATGAACCACCCCGTCCGGATCGTTCTCTGCCTGGTCGCCGCCGCAGGGGTCCTTCTCGCCGTCTACCCTCCCACCGAGGCTGCGGACAACGCCGCGGCCCCCACCGGGGTGACGATCCCGAAAGGGTACCGGAACTGGCAGGTCGTGGCTCCCTCCCAGCGGGACGACAAGGACGAGATCCGCGTGATCCTGGGGAACGACATCGCGATGAAGGCGTACCGGGCGAAGACACTCCCGTTCCCGGACGGGGCGATCCTCGCCAAGCTCGCCTGGAAGCGCGCGAAGTCCGCGGAGTTCGACAACACCTTCGTCCCCGGCGAGCCGCAGCGGATCGAGTTCATGGTCAAGAATTCCAAGAAATACGCTTCCACCGGCGGGTGGGGGTTCGGCCGGTTCGTCAACGGCAAGCCCGCGGACGAGAAGCAGCACGCGACGTGCTGGCCCTGCCACGAGGCCAACGTCAAGGGGAACGACTGGGTCTTCACGCGGTACGCCCCGTAGCGGCGGGGATCCGGGCCGGCCGTGGAGTTCCACGTCACGCCGCTGCGCAGCGGCAGTTCCGGGAACCTGACGCTCCTCTCGCACGCGGGGACGACGCTCCTGGTGGACGCGGGGCTGCCGTCCCAGCGGGGCCTCGCGGACGCCCTGGCGGAAGCGGGTTGCGGGTGGGACGACGTGGACGCGGTCCTGGTGTCCCACCTCCACAGCGACCACGTCAACGGTTCCGCGGTGGCGTGCTGCGCGCGGCACGAGGTGCCGATCCACCTGCACCGTAAGAACCTGGACGGGTTCGCCCGGAAGGTCCTCTCCCGCTCGCCGGCCTCCGGCCCGGTGCGCACCTTCGACGACGGGGAGACGTTCTCCATCGGGGGGATCGCCGTGAAGCCTTTCCGGGTCCCCCACGACGCCCGGGGGGTCACGTGCGGCTTCACCTTCACCTCCGCCACCGGGGGGAGGGACGTCCGCGTCTCGATGGCCACCGACCTGGGCCAGAACGAGAACGGCCTGTTCGAGCGGTTCCTCGACAGCGACCTGATCCTGATCGAGGCGAACTACGACGAAGGGATGCTGAACCGGAGCCCGCGGCACGACCGGGGCCGCGTCGGGTCGGACACGGGGCACTTCTCGAACGCCCAGGCGGGGAAGTTCCTGGTGCGGGTCCTCCAGGAGAGCCGGAGGCGCCCCAGGGCCATCATCCTGTGCCACCTGAGCCGGGACCACAACTCCCCGGAAATCGCCCGGGCCACGGTGCGGGAGATCCTGGCCGCACACCGGTTCGACGGGATCCCGGTCCACGCGGCGCGCCGGGACGCGCCGCTCCGGAAATTCAGCGTGTAGAGGGAGGGGTTCCTCCGTGCGGAAGATAGCGACTCTCCTGGTGACCCTCGCCGCGTTCGCCGCGGTCCTCCCGGGGTGCGCCACGACGGATTCGACCCTCGCCGGCCATCAGGGCGCGGCCGTCGGGGCCGGCGCGGGGGCGGTGGGCGGCGCGGTCCTCGGCGGCCTCGTGGGCGGAAAGCAGGGGGCCGTTGCGGGGGGCCTGCTGGGCGCCCTCGCGGGCGGCCTGATCGGGAACTATTACGACCAGAAGGAGAAGACCCTCGCGGAGACCCGGCGGGCCCACGCCGATTACACCCCCGCGAAGGGGACGCGTCTCCGGATCGAGAAGGTGAAGGTCGGTCCTACCCCCGTCCACCCCGGCGGCACCGTCGACATCGACGTCACGTACGCGGTCCTCACGCCGACCGAGGGGGTCCAGGTTCCCGTCCGCGAGAACCGGGAGATCCTCTTCGGCGGGAGCAAGGTGGGGGAGGCGTCCCTCTCCATCGAACGCGAGGGGGGGACCTGGCGATCCGTGGTCCCCGTCACCCTTCCGGCCGACGCCCGGCCGGGGAATTACCGGGTCATCGCCTCCGTGGAGTACGGCGGAGGGGGGAAAGATCTCAAGGAGGCCTCGTTCCGCGTGCAGCCCTGAAGCGCCATGAAGACCACCCTGCCCGCAAAAGACATCGGCCTGCTCCTCGAGGGGCGCCACTGGGACCCGTTCTCCGTCCTCGGGCCCCACGTCACCGGGAAGGGGGAGAAGCGCCTCGTCTCCATCCGGGCGATCCACCCCCGCGCGCACGAAGTGCATGTCCTGCGGGCCACTGCGCGCAGCGTGCGCCGCACGGCGATGACGCGCGTCCACGCCGACGGCGTCTTCGAGGCGCAGTTCCCCCAGGAACGGGCGATCTTCCCGTACCAGCTGGAGTTCGTCGCGCACGACGGGTACCGATGGACCCAGCACGATCCATACGCCTTCGGGCTCGTCCTCTCCGAATTCGACATCCACCTCCTCGCCGAGGGGAGCCACCTCGACCAGTACAGGAGGCTGGGAAGCCACGTCGCCGCGATCGGCGGCGTGCAGGGGACGACCTTCGCCGTGTGGGCCCCCAACGCGGAGCGGGTCTCGGTGGTCTGCAACTTCAACCACTGGGACGGCCGGGTGTACCCGATGCGCAACCGGGGGGAGTCCGGCATCTGGGAGATATTTCTCCCCGGCATCGGCGAGGAGGAGGTGTACAAGTACGAGATCCGGTCCCGCCCCACGGGGGAGGTGTTCACCAAGACCGACCCCCTCGCCTTCCGCTACGAGGTTCCCCCGCGGACGGGTTCGGTCGTCTGCACGCTCGACGGGTACGCCTGGGAAGACGGCGCGTGGATGGAGGAACGGAAAGGCCGGAACCCCCTCGAGTCCCCGATGGCGGTATACGAGGTCCACCTGGGCTCCTGGAAGCGGAAGGGCGGCGAAGGCCCCGGGTACCTCTCGTACGGGGAGCTGGCGGAAGACCTCGTCCCCTACGTGAAGGAGATGGGGTACACCCACATCGAGCTCCTGCCCGTGGCGGAACACCCGTTCGACGGCTCGTGGGGGTACCAGGTGCTCGGCTACTTCGCCCCCACTTCGCGGTTCGGCCACCCGAAAGAGTTCATGGCGCTCGTGGACCGGTGCCACCGGGAGGGGATCGGGGTGATCCTCGACTGGGTACCCGCCCACTTCCCCAAGGACGCCCACGGGCTGGCCCGCTTCGACGGGACGCACCTGTACGAGCACTCGGACCCGCGCCTCGGGGAGCACAGCGACTGGGGGACGCTGATCTTCAACTACGGCCGCCGGGAGGTGGCGAACTTCCTCCTCTCCAACGCCCTCTTCTGGCTGGACCAGTACCACATCGACGGGCTGCGGGTGGACGCGGTGGCGTCGATGCTCTACCTCGACTACTCGCGGAAAGCCGGGGAGTGGGTCGCGAACGCGTACGGCGGGAACGAGAACCTCGACGCGATCGCATTCCTCAAGCGCGTGAACGAGCTGGTCCACGCGCGGCACCCCGGCGCGGTCACGGTGGCGGAGGAGTCGACCGCCTGGCCCGCCGTGTCCCGCCCGACGTGGCTCGGCGGGCTGGGGTTCACCCTGAAGTGGAACATGGGGTGGATGCACGACATGCTCTCCTTCATCGAGAAGGACCCCATCCACCGGAAGTTCCACTTCGGCACCCTCACCTTCTCCCTGCTGTACGCCTTTCACGAGAACTTCGTGCTTCCCTTCTCGCACGACGAGGTGGTCCACCTGAAGCGCTCGATGCTCGACAAGATGCCCGGCGACCTGTGGGCGAAATTCGCCAACCTCCGGCTGCTGTACGCCTACATGTACGCCCACCCGGGGAAAAAGATCCTCTTCATGGGCGGCGAGTTCGGCCAGTGGGAGGAGTGGAACCACGACCGTTCCCTCCAGTGGGACCTCCTGCAATGGGACACGCACCAGGGCGTCCGGCGTTTCGTCCGGGAGCTGAACCGGGTCTACCGCGGGACCCCTTCCCTCCACGAGGTGGACTTCCGGCCCGAAGGTTTCGAGTGGATCGACTTCCGGGACGTGGACAACAGCATCGTCTCCTTCCTCCGCCGGGGGAAGGACCCCGGCGACGCCATTGTCTGCGTCTTCAACTTCACGCCGGTCGGGCGGGCGGGGTACCGCCTGGGCGTCCCGTTCCCCGGGCGCTACCGGGAGGCGCTGAACAGCGACGCCTCGCCGTTCGGAGGAAGCGGGACCGGGAACTTCGGCGCGGTGGAGGCGGAGGAACGGCCGTGGATGGGACGCCCGTACTCCGTCGCGCTCACCCTCCCCCCCCTGGGCGCCATCTTCCTGCGCCCGGAAAGGTAAGTGTCCCCCCAAGGCCTGGCCGCCTCGACATTCCAGGCGCTCCGTCACAGGAATTTCCGGCTCTGGTTCTTCGGCCAGCTCACCTCGCTGGTGGGCACCTGGATGCAGACCATCGCCCAGAACTGGCTGGTGTACCAGTTGACCGGCTCCGCGCGGGACCTCGGGCTCGTCAACTTCGTCGGGGCCATCCCCCTCGTTCCGCTGACCCTCTACGCGGGGGCGATCGCGGACCGGTTCGAGAAGCGGCGCGTGATCTTCTGGTGCCAGGCGTCGATGATGGCCCTCGCCTTCACGCTGGCCTTCCTCTGCTGGACCGGGGCGGTGCGGCTGTGGCACGTGCTGCTGCTCGCCTTCCTCCTGGGCGCCGCGCAGGCCCTGGACACTCCCGCGCGGCAGGCGTTCGTCGTCGAACTGGTCGGGAAGGAGGACCTGTCCAACGCCATCGCGCTGAATTCCGGCATCTTCCACGGTGCTCGCGTCCTGGGCCCGGCGGCAGCGGGGATCCTCGTGGCCGTGTCCGGCGTGACGGGAGCGTTCTTCCTCAACGGGGTGAGCTTCGTGGCCGTGCTGCTCTGCCTCTTCCTGATGGACACGGCCCTCATCCGGCGCACCGGGACCGCGGATTCCGCCGGGGACCTCCTCGGCGGGGTGAAATACCTGCGGGAGCACCGCGTCCCCCGGGCCGTCGTGATCCTGATCTCCCTCTCCGCCCTCCTGGCCATGCCGTACCACGTGCTGATCCCGATCTTCGCGCGGGAGATCCTGGGCCGGGGCGCGGAGGGGTACGG
>DASWBR010000012.1:0-27585 GCA_036390495.1 Candidatus Deferrimicrobiaceae bacterium
CTGCTCGGGCGTGATGTCCGAGACGGTCGAGAGGTCCAGCCGGTCGATCAACCGCCGGTGGATCGTGCTCTTCAGTTCCTGGTACGGCCGGGTGTCCCCGGCCGCAGGCCTGCGCGGGGGCGTTTCCGGGGCCGCAACACCGTTTGCCGGTTCGCCCTTCTTCGCCAGCCAGTCGGTGATCGTCACGCGGAACTCCTTTCCTGGCGGAGGACCTTCGTGAGGAATCCCAGCTTCTTCTTCGGGACATCCTTCGGGGCCCCGGGGCCGCCGGCCAGCATCTCCGCCATCCGGCGGAACGAGAGGGTGATCTCCTTGTCCGGCGCGATCTCCGAGAGCAGTTTTCCCCGGTTGATCGAGGAGAGGACGGTGGGGTAGTCGTTCGGGACCGTGTGGAAGATGGGGAGGTTCATGATCCCCTCGATGCTCTCCCGGGAGATCTCCTCGTTGGGGAGGTAGCGGCTCAGGACCAGCTTCACCCGCTCGTCGAGGAAGCCCAGGCGCGCGAACAGCTCGATGCTCCGCTGGGTGTTCTTCAGGGAGGGGAGGTTCAGCAGCGTGACCAGGAGAACGGTGTCGGACATCTCGAGGGCGGTGAGCGTCTTCTCGTCGAACTGGTGGGGGGTGTCCACGATGACGACGTCGAAGGTTGCCCGCAGGGTGGCGAGCATGTCCTTCACCTGGTCGGCGGAAATCTGTTCGGCGTCCTCGATCCGGGGCGGATCGGCGAGGATGTGGACCCCGGATGCGTGCTGGACGAGGAGCGACTGGAGATACTCCGGGTCCGCCTTCTGGGTGTTCCGCGCCAGGTCCAGGATGGTGTAGGTCGGGTTCGCGTTGAAGAACATCGTGACGTCGCCATGGGCCAGGACCAGATCCACCAGCACGACCCGCTTCCCGTGGCACGAAACCAGCGCTTCCGCCAGGTTGGCGGCGATCGTGGTGGTGCCGTTCCCGCCCTTGTTGCTGAAGACGGTCACGACCTTTCCCCGCCGCTCGGACGGATCCTTCCGGGCGCGCACCTTCTGCACCTTCTCCGCCGCGATGCGCAGATCCACCTCCCGGACCGGCTTGCAGAGCGTGTCGTGCGCCCCCGCCCGCATCGCCGCGAGGGCGTGTTCCGCGTCGGAAGCCGAAGTGAGTGCAAGGATGTACAGGTTGGGGAACTCCGCCGCGAGGGGGGCGATGGCGGACGCCGGGTCCCCGTTGATCCCGACGATCGCCATGTCCGGCCGGAACTTGCGGATGATCTCGGCTCCTTCGGCCACCGAGTCGGACTTCCAGCGGATGTCCACGGCGCCGGTCTGGCGCCCCAGTATGTAGACGCCGCGCGCGGTGTCGGGATCGGGATCGATGATGAGGGACCGGATCGCTTCTGCCATGGCTCACTCCACCAGTCTCAGGCTCCGCAGCACGGGGGTGGACACCGGGCCTGCGGAGGGGCCGCCCATCCCCGTGACATTCACCTTGTCCACGAACCGGCCGATGATCGCCCCCTTGTTGTCGATGCTCTCGATCCAGAACGCGGCAAAGGTCGCGACTTTCATCGTGGACTTGCCCATCGCCGGGGTTCCTTCCGACGGATCGTAGACGGGGACCCGGACTACCCGGGGGGAACTCATCCATTTCTCCTCGCCCCCGTTGCTGGGGTACGCCGTGCTGTGGGGGAGGCCCGTGGATTCGTTCCACTCGGAGCCCGGATCACCCATCGGGGGCGGGTCGAACAGCAGCGACCTTACCGCCTGGGTCGTGGGCCCCATGACGGCTCCCGTTTCGAGGGGAACCTCGTCCCCCGGGGATACCATGTAGTTCGAGCCATAGAGGATCCCGTCCCTGTAACCGTCTGCGCCCGAGGCGCCGTAGTCCAGCGCGAAGTAGTGGCCGGATTCCTGCTGGATGGACGGCATGCCGGTGTATTGCTTGGAGGTATTCGATACCCCGGGCTTCAGGATGAACCGGGTCCCGTTGCAGAACTGCACGTTTTCGGGGATGCCCGGTTCGCAACTCCTGTGCACGTTATCGACCCCCGGGTCGAAAATCCCGTCCCCATCGACGTCGGTCCAAGGGTACGGGATCCCCCACGGCGTAAGGCCCCGGACGTTCCGGTCCACCACCGATGCCTCGGCAATGGAGTAGGCGGTCACGGCGCGGGTCGGACCGAGGAACAATCGCGAGAAGAAGAGGTTCACCGTTCGCGTCGCGTCCACCCGGACCCGGTCGCGGGAGGGAAAGCTGACCGCCACCTCGGTGTTGGGATTCAGGTTCGAGGTGACCACCGCGTTCCTCGAGGTGTAATCCCGTGCCCGAGCGTTCGCTACCGAGCGGATCGCGGGATCCTCCCAATCGCCGTCGAGCATGGCGGAGGCGCCGGCCAGCGCCCCCGCGTCGGTCGACCGCTGCAGTTCGTGGCGGACGGTGTAGAGGTACCCCATGTCGACCCCGAGCGCTCCGATTCCCAGCAGGCCCAGCAGGGCGGCGAGGAAGACGAGGAGCACCTGGCCCCGGTTTCCGGTTCTCATTATGTACCTCCGTGTCATGCCGGCCCCGCGCCTATTCCTTGATGACCGATGGGTCGATCTTTGCCTTTTCCGTAGGGAGTTCCGGCACCTGCCCCTTCTCGTACGGGCGCACGATCGTGGGGGTGACCATGACGACCAGCTCGGTCTCCTCCTCCTGGTACCGGGTGCTCCGGAAGAGGGCGCCCAGAATGGGGATGTCCCCCAGGAGCGGGATCTTGGAGACCTGCTTGGAGACCTTGTTGTCGATCAGCCCGGCGAGGGCGAACGTCTGCCCGTCGGCGAGCTGGAGGGCCGATTCCGCTTTCCGGCTCTTGAGCGACGGGATCCGGTACCCCGTCAGGACCACGGAGTTGGTGAAGTCCAGCTCGCTGACCTCCTGGTAGACCTTCAGGCTGATCTCCCCGTTCGGGGTGATCTTCGGTTGGAAGTTCAGCCGGACGCCGAACTCTTTGTAGACGACGGAGGGGGCGCCGGTGCTCGACGTGTTGTAGACGACGGGGAACTCGCCGCCCGCGAGGAACTTCCCCTCCCCGCCGTTTGCGACGATCAGGTTTGGCTCGGCGAGCATCTTCAGCGCGCCCTTGTCCTGCATCGCCCGGATGAACGTGGCGAAAGACCCGGGCTTCGCGACGAAGAGGTTCACGGCGTCGCTGAAGTTGAATTCCGGCAGGAGCCCCCCAATGGGGTTCGGGTTCGTCCCGGTGAAGGGGGAGAAGGAGTTCGGGGCGGCGTAGCCGGCGGTGACGGAGTCGATCTTGAAGAGGAAGTTGACCCCCAGCTCCTTCACGAGCTTCCGGTCCACCTCGGCGACCCGGACCTGAAGCATCACCTGGTGCTGGCGCTCCACGGTGAGGAGGTTCACGACGTTCTTGGAGTACGCCTTCGCCGCATCCACCAGCCGCTGCTGCGCCGTCTCGGTGCGGACCGAGCCCGAGAGGATCAGGGAGTCCTGCGGCCCGCTCGTCTCGAACTTCTCTCCGGGGACGAGCTTCTCCAGTTCCTTCCGCATGCCATTCTCCACCGAGACGCTGACGTCGATCGAGGTGGGAATCCCCGCCTCGCTCCAGTAGATCAGGGTCGTCGTGCCCGCGGCCTTCCCCGTGATCATGATCTGCTTCGGGTGGACGACGGTTACGTCGGCGATCTCGGGTTTCCCGATGGATACCCGCCGGACCTTGAGCTCGGTGTCGAGGAGGTACGACTGGTTGGCCTGGATGTGGAGCTTCGTGGCGGAGGCCCCTTCCACCCCTGTCTTGAACTCCGCCTTCGCCGGCAACGGGAAGGCGAGGCCGAGGCAGGCGAGAAGAAGGATGATGGCGGCTCCGATTCTAGTCTTCACGGTACGATACCCCCTCCCTGGAGATTCTCACGTTGTCTACTCGAACTTTTCCTCGGACCGCTTCCCGGCCCGGATGACCTCGACCACCTCGTAGCTCCTGGCGACCTGGACGGGCGAGGAGTGGGCCTGGGCGACCGCGGGGGCCGGCTTCCTCGCCGCGCTCTTCGTCTTCCCGGAGGAAGGCGGCGGCGCGGGACGCAGGGAGCCGAGCAGGCGGCCCTTGTCGCTGCCCGGCGTCTCGATCTTCTTGTTGTCCGAGAAGTTCCGCAGGACGAGCTGGATCTTCCCGTCGTTGCTGGCGAGGGCGAGCTTCTCCGCGTCCTCCGGCGTGACGGCAATCGTCACCGTGTTCACGGTCACCGGTTTGTTGTCCTTCTGCTCCACGATCTGTCCGACCGCGATGACCTTCACGTCCTGGAGGAACGTCTTGGAGACCTGTTCCTGCTGCCGCTGCGGGGATATTGCCGTGGTCACCACCACGTCCACCCGCGAATCCGGGACGATGAAGCCCCCCACGCCCACGACCTCGTTCACCTTGACGCTGAACGCCCGCATGCCGTCCGGGACCTTCAGGGAGAGGAGGCCGGAACTCTTGTCCGTCGGGACCAGCTTCGACTCGACGATCGGCTCCCCCCGGAGGAATTCGCGCATGGCGACCCGCCCGACCGCCGGCTTCTCCGCAGTGAATGCGTCCTTCGGCTGGAGGTCCTTCGGCCACGAGGAGAGTGCGATCTGGTTGGAGTTGATGGTCGATCCGAGCGGGATGTCGACCACCGCCACGGCGATCCCGACGGTCTGCAGCTTCGCGCTCTCGGCCATCCGGTTCTTCTCGGAGAGGAACCGGTATACGCCGAGGCTGGCGACCAGTGCGAGGCAGAGGGCGAAGGCGACGATCCCGAGTATCCGTTTCCGGTTCATAATGCGGCTCCCTTCAGATCAGAATTCTTTTCGCATGGTCGTGGTGGATGAGAGCGGAAAATTCGTCCCCGAGAGGCCCGGGAGGAATCCCGCCACGGTCACGGGGAAGTTGTACGTCACGGTGACCTGGCACGTTCCGAACGGGGCGCCGTCGTCCAGGATGTTCACGCCGGCGCCGGATATCCCCGCCGAGACGAGGATTGCGTTGGCCCGGGAGAGGGCGGAGGCGGTGTTCCCCTGGATGGCGGCGATCCGGACTGCCTCGCGAGCCGCCCCCGTCAGGATGTTCCGGGTCATCCACGCCCTCCCGAACTCCACGATCCCGATCAGCAGGAGGAGGAACACGGGGAGCACGAGGGTGAACTCCACCAGGCTCTGTCCCCGGTTGGCGGTCTGTCCGGACCTTTCCATCGCTGCTTCCCCCTTCTGCCGTGGGACCTCACGGGGCTTCCGTTCCCCGTCCCCGTGAGGCCCCCCCCGGGAATCATTGCGGCCCTTCTAAGCGGCCCTTATCAGAAACTACCGTTGAACCCGTTGTAGAGCCCCTGGACGGTGGTTCCCAGGAGGGACGCGGCGACAACGCACGCCACCGCGATGAACAGCAGGATCATCGCGTACTCCACAAGCGCCTGCCCTCCGCACCTCTTGGGGCATCCCGTCCGCCACGGAGTATTCCGATGAGCCATGCCGTGTTCCCTGGTATTTCCCGTCCGCCGATTACGTCGCCGCCGGCGTCAGTGCGTTGGCGATAAAATTCAGCGCCGCGTTGACATTGGTGCCGAGCAGGATGAGGGCGGCGACGCACACTACCGCGATCAGCGCCAGGATCAGGCCGTACTCCGCGAGGGCCTGTCCCTTTTCGTCCTTCACTCTCGCCAGGAATTTCTGGAACATTGTCGAACCTCCCTTCCGTTGGAATTTTGACCTCCGTGATGCTGTTCGGTACGGAAACCCATTTTCTTCAATGTTTTTTCTCCCCTCCCGGCGTCACCTCCTTTACAAATTTTTTCCAAGGGAGTCTACTTCAAGCTCCATGCCAATCTGGTATTGCACGTTTACGCAATTACAAGTATTTGATTTAATTCGGGAAATCTATCCATGTAGACAACCGGAACTTCCGATCAAGGGGTGGAAACGGAATTCGATTGGGATTCGTGGGATTACGACAGTAATTAAAACGATATGGATTAGCGATAACGGTTACGTTCAGGGCATTGTAGGATTCCGAAAATATACATTCAGGAATGTAATTTCTCGAATATCCTTATGGCACTGATTTTTCATGCAGAAAACGATGCTTGTTGCCGATGAGTGCACTAGGGACTGCAAATTGAGGAAAGACCAGGTGTTGGGCGCGGGCGGATGGCGGAAAAGATGACAAAAATTGTCATGTCGGTCGCTCCTTCCGCGGCCGGTGTGACGAAAATTGTCAGGAATGGATTGGGAAATGGACCAGGTTCTCCGGTGACGGCGACGACGGGAAAGGGGAAGGACCGGGCGCACGATGTCCGCTTGCGTGACCTAGTACACGTCCTGGTCATCCTCGCCGGATGGGTGCTCTTCTTCTACTGGTGGTGGGTTGTCCTTCCGTCCACCTCCCGCGGAGAAACCGCATGGGCCCTTCTCATCATCCTCGGGGTTTCTCTGGTCACGGCGATCGGAACCGTGGGGTGGGTGCGGTACAACCTCGGGATCTACCGTAGGAAAGGGCCCCGCCGCACGGTCCCCGACGTGCTGGAGAACGCCGAAGCCGACGTCCTGGGGAGGAAGCTTTCCCACCCCGGGATGGAGCGGCTCCGGTCGGCGCGCCTGGTCACGGTCTCCCTGAACGGCGAGAACGGGAAATCCCTTACGCCGGTGGAGGGGTAGGGTGGACGACGTCGCGCGGGCGATGATCGCCTTCCAGCACACGACCATCTACTGGGCGATGCTGGCATACTTCGGCCTCTACCCGGTTCTCTCGGCGGTGGTGTGGGTCACCACCTCCCTCATCTATTTCTTCGGGAAGGAGCGCATTGGGGAGGAGAAGGAGGCGGACCTGTATGCCCTTCCCGACCCGCCGCCGATGGTCTCCGTACTGATCCCCGCGCATTGCGAGGAGAGGGTGATCGGCGCCACGCTGGACGCCGCCCTGCTCCTGGATTACCCCCGGTTCGAGGTCGTGGTCGTGGACGATGGTTCCACGGACGGCACGGTGGGGATGGTGATGCCGTACGTCGAACGCGGCGAGGTGCGGCTGATCCGGAAGACGGTGAACGAGGGAAAGGCGATGGGGTTGAACGACGCGCTGCCGTGCCTCAACGGGGAGATCGTCCTCACCCTCGACGCGGACGCGGTGGTGGACCCGGGGCTCCTGCGCGCCATCGTCCCGCATTTCAAATCGGCGCGGGTCGCCGCTGTCACCGGGAACCCACGGGTGGCGAACCGGGACACTCTCCTTTCCAAGATTCAGCTGATCGAGTTCACCTCCATCGTGGGGCTCCTGCGCCGCGCCCAACGCGTGTGGGGGAGGATCCAGACCGTCTCCGGCGTGGTGGCGGCGTTCCGGAAGAGGGCGCTCTACGACGTGGGGCTGTTCGACCCGTCGATGGCCACCGAGGACATCGACATGTCGTGGCGGCTCCAGAAGCGGTTCTGGGACATCCGGTACGAGCCGAAGGCGCTGGTGTGGATGCAGGTGCCGGAGACGCTCCGCGGCCTTTGGGGGCAGCGACGGAGGTGGGCGGTGGGGCTGGGGCAGGTGCTGCGGCGGCACGGCGGGATCCTGCGGCGGAAGAAGAACGTCCGGTTCTGGCCCGTCGCGTACGAGGCGATCCTTTCCCTGGTCTGGGCGACCTGCTTCGTGACGCTGACCTCCCTCTGGATCGTCTCGTACGCGATGGGGATCCCGCCGGTGGGGGCGCACCCGATCCCGAACTTCTGGGGGATGGTGATCGCCACGACGTGCATCGCGCAGCTGTCCGCCGGGGTGATCCTGGACCGGCATTACGACCGGTCGATCCTCCCGTACGCGGGGGTCGCCGTCCTGTACCCGTTGATCTACTGGGCGCTGATGTCGACGATCGCCTTCTTCTACACGCCGAAGGGGTTCTTCCGCCGTCGCCCGAAGGTCACCTTGTGGAAGACGGAGAGG
Organism: Candidatus Deferrimicrobiaceae bacterium; assembly: GCA_036390495.1. Classification (GTDB taxonomy): domain Bacteria; phylum Desulfobacterota; class Deferrimicrobia; order Deferrimicrobiales; family Deferrimicrobiaceae; genus JAGGAJ01. The sequence continues at coordinate 7,907 of DASWBR010000012.1, forward strand.
GTGTGATGGATGTGATGGAGACGAAAGGGAATCCCGCGCGGTGGCTGTGCGCGGCGGCGCTGGCTTGGATGCTCGGCGTTGCCCCGGGTTGGGGAGTGGCTGTCGTCCGCGGGGAGGGCGCCCCGGCGCAGACGCCGGCGTCCGGCGGCGGCAGGGAAGAGGCAGTGCGGCTGAAGGAGCAGGGGGACGAGTTCGAGGCGCAGGACCGGCACGCGGAGGCGGTCGCCGCGTACAGGGCCGCGATTGCCGCCGACCCCGCCCTGGCGCCGGAGGTGGAGCCGTCCCTCGGCGCGGCGCTGCTGTGGGCCGACCGGACGGAGGAGGCGGTGCGGGTTCTTTCCCGGGCCGCGGCCCGGAAACCGGAAGACCTCGAGACCCGGAAGCTGCTGGCCCTGGGATACCGGTGGAGCGACCGTCTTTCCGACGCGGAGCGGCTCTACCGGGAGAACCTCCGGGAGGATCCGGCCGACCTCGACCAGCGGACGGGCCTTGCGGTCACCCTGCAGTGGCAGCAGAGGGAGCGGGAGGCGGTGCCCGAGTTCCGGCGCTTGCTGGAAATCCGCCCGGACGACGAGGAGGCCTTGCTGGGCCTCTCCCGGTCCCTGCTGGAGATGGACCTCGCCGAGGAGGCGCAGGAGCCTGCGGCGCGCGCCGTCGCGCTCGACCCGAAGAGCACGGAGGCAGCGGCGCAACTGGCCAAGGTGCGGGAACGGCTGGCGAGGTACGTCGAGGGAGAGGTCCGCGGAACTTACGACACCGACCAGCGGACCCTCTGGGAATTCACGCTGGGTGCGAAAGGGCGGGCCGCCCGGGGGCTCGACATCGGGCTGGCGGGGAAGGAGCTCCTCTTCCGCCAGGGATCCCCCGGGAAGCAGCAGAACATCGGGGAACTGGACTCGGTGAACGGAACGGCGGCGGTTCTCGCGGCCGCCTACCGCCCCGGTCCCTCGTGGGCCGTCCGGGCCTCGGCGGGGATGGCGTGGTACGACGTCGCGGGATTCAACCCCTGGATCGGAAGCGCCGGCGGGACGTATTTCCTCGGGGACCTGTGGCGCTTCGCCCTCGACTGGGAGAGAGCCCCCTACGACACGATCCTGTCGCTCCAGAACCAGGTCACGATCGACACGGCGACCGTCACCGTCACCCGCGTCATCCCGTGGAAGACGGAGGTGTCCGCCTCCGCCTCCTACCTGGTTGCGCGGAACGAAAACGAGACCGGACAGCCCCGGACGAACCCCGGCCAGCGGTACGAACTCGACCTCTCCCGCCGGTTGTACATGAAGGACGAGGTCACGCGCATCGCCGGGCACCTCCGGCTGGGGTACCTCGGGTACCGGTACGACCTGGACGTGGGGATGTACGATCCCCGACGGCAGACGTGGGAGGAGATCGGCCTCGACGGCCGGTGGGGTTTCCGGCCCCGCTGGGAGGCGTTCGGGACCGGGATGGTCGGCCTGCAACAGGAGGAGGGGGCGGGCGGCTCGCCGACGTATTCCCTGGAACTGGGCGTGGACCGGCTGTTCGGCCAAGGCGGCCGGGTCACCCTCGGTGCGTTCCTCGCCGATTCGGCGGCGGCGGGGCAGGGCGGGGGATACCGGTGGTGCGGGGGGTATCTAAGGGTTCGCGTCCCGTTTTGATCCCGGCGGGATCCCCTTGAGGATCCCCTCGGGGAGTTCCCCTTCCTCCGGGAGGACGGGGTACAACCCGACGTGGAAGATGTTCTCTTCCATGGCGGCGCGTATTTCCCCGGACGTCACGACCGGAGGGATCCACTCCTCCTCCTCCCAGTCGTACGCCTGGAACTTGAGCATCACCGGGACGAGCCCCCCCTCCTGCCGGAGGGCCCCCTTCGCCTTCTGGTACACGCGCGCGGCGAGCTTGCGGGCCCATTTCGCGGAGCCCTCCTTGTGCCCCTCCATCCGGGCGTACGCCATCACCACCGTCAGGTCGTAATCCGACAGGTACCGGGAGAGGTCCTGGGAGAAATTGGGGTGGACGCCTTCCGCTTCCGCGGCCGGGGCGTAGAGGTTCCTCCCGAACTCGCATTTGGGCCGCCAGGCGAGAACCGCCGCCTGCGCCTGCCGGACGAGGGCGTGGATCGCGTCGGATTTCCCGGCGGGGGACGCGAAGCGGTTCCGTAACAAGTGCTCTCCCTCGAGCATGTACGCGTCGTCGTCGAAGAGGACCCCGTCGACGGGCAGGTAGACGGCGATGTCCGCGTAGAAGTCCACTGCCGCGCGCTGCGCCTCCGGGATGTCCGGGGAAAGGCGGAAATACCACGGGTCGGGACCCGGTCCCCCGCGCTTCCGCCGGAAGGGGATCCGCCACTCCGGGTGCCGTTCCCACTCCCAGGAGAGGTTCATGACCGGCGCGCGGATCCAGACGCGGATCCCGGCGTGGCGGAACTTGTGCGCCACCATCGACCAGATGTCGGCCCGAACCGGGAGCTGGTGGTTCACGAAATACGCCTCGTGGTAATCCCCGTCGGCCGCGGGGTCCGCCAGCCCCTGCAGGATGACCGTGTTCCCCCCCCCGGCCCGGACCTTGGCGACCAGCCGGTCCACACGGGCGCGGAAGACCGCGGGGTCGGCGTGCCAGACCGCGTCGAGGTCCGCCTGCGCAGCCCGGACCGGCGCGCGGACGGGGTAGAGCCAGGCGGTCCCCTTTCCCCCGACCGCCGTCCCCTTGACGACCATGACGCGGGGGAAATGGCCCCGGGCGAAATCGTCCCGCCGGACGTCGGCCTCCTCTATCCCCAGCGTGACGGTGAACCCCTCCTCCCGGGCCACGCCGTCTGCCATCGCATTGTGCTCGCCGTACGGCCAGGCCAGCGCCGGGACATCGTGCCCGAGCCTCTCCTTCAGCACGGCCCGCGATTTCCGGAGGTCCGCCCGGATCCGGTTCCGGTATTCCTCCCGGTTCTCGTACCGCTTCTCCGGGTTGAGGTAGCGCCGCGTCGTCACGGCGGGCGCGGTGTCGTTGTACGGGTTGGACACCACGTAGCGGTGGAGGTCGTGCGTGTGGGAGGCCACTTCGACGAAGCCGCTCTCCTCCGCCTCCCGGATCTGGCGCCACGTCATCACCGGCGGCATGTCGGGAGCGGGCCCTTCGTCGATGAAGGAGGAGACCACGGCCAGCGTCGCCTTGACCTTTTCCTCCTTCAGGATGGGGAGGGCCTTCTCGAAAAAGCTCCGGTACGCGTCGTCGAAGGTGATCACCACGGTCTTTCCCGGGAAATCCCCCGGGCGGTCCTTGCGGGCGACCAGTTCGGAGAGGGACAGGAAGGTCCACCCGGTCTCCCGCAGCCGGCGGAGGTGCCGGCGGAACTCTTCCGGCGGGACCGTGTAATCCTTCCGCCCGGGGGCGTCGGACAAATCGTGGTAGCACAGGATCACGACGAGGGGGGAGCCGGACTCCGGCGGCGCGGCCCGCTCCCGGGCCAGGGACCGGGCCGGCGGCGTCCCGCCGGAGGCGGGGGATCCGTCGCCGCGCGCCGCGAGAAGGACTACGAGGGCGATAGACAGTTGGATGGCGAGGCGTTTCACCGTCGGTCCTCCGCGTCCGGAGCGCGATTGCGGAACAGGGGGGAGAGGCGGACGAGTTCCTCCGCCGTCCCGGCCAGATCCTCCCGGACGCTGCGGTCGAGGGCGTCCACCCATCGCCGGGGGATCCCCTCCATTCCGTAATGTGCCCCGGCGATCGCCCCCGCGATGGCCCCGGTCGTGTCGGCGTCTCCCCCGCGGTTGACGATGCGGACCAGGCACTCCTCGAAGGTGCGGGTGGAGAAGAAGTCGTGGAAGGCGGTCCGGAGGGTGTCCACCACGTAGGCCGTCGCTCCGCCCGGATCCCCCTCGAACCGGAACTCGGCGTGCCGGCCCGCCAGATCGTCGGCGGCGGCGCGCAGGGCGACGATCGGGGTGCCGAGGACGGCCCGCTGGACCATCCGTCCCACGGTCACGCTCGCCGCGTCGGAGAGGGGGTGGTTGTGGGTCAGCCGCGCCTGCTCGACCGCGAGCCGGGAGAGGAGTTCCTCGTCCCCGAGGGCGAAGAGGGCGACGGGGGCCACCCGCATGGCCGCCCCGTTTCCCGCGTCCCATTCGTTCGGCGGCGTCGACAGCTGGCGCTTCAGGATGAAGGCCCGGATCCCGCGCCGGCAGGTGGACCCCACGTCCACCGGGTTCCCCCGGAGCCACCGGGCGAACTGCCCGGCGACCGCGGGGAGGTCCCACCCGCCCTTCTCGAGGATCGCCCGGGCGATGCACTGGGACATCTCCGTGTCGTCGGTCACCCGGCCCGGAGGCAGATTCAGCCACCCGCCGCCCCGGATGCGATCGTGAACGCCGTACTGCCGCCGGATCTCCTCCGGGTCCATGAACTCCGTGGTCGCCCCGAGGGCGTCCCCCACGGCCAGGCCGAGGAGGGATGCCTTCGCGCGGCGCACGATGGCCCGGGATCCGGCGGCCACGCCCGTCCGGCCGCTCAAAACGACCTCACCGTCACCTCGAAATCCCCACCGATCACGAGCGACTCCTCTTCGCCCCGGGGAAGCACTCCCGGGAGGATGTCCGAGCGGAAGAAGATCTTCGACGCGGGGACTTCCGCCTCGAGGACGGTGCTACCGAACTGCCAGGCGTACTCCGGCCGCGAGGAGAAGGAGTTCAGGTTGTTCAGCCGGAGGACGGTGCGGTTTCCGGCGGCCGCTCCCACGACCCGGTAATCCGCGAGGTTGCGGATCCCCCGGTACAGGGTGAAGGAGCGGATGCCGGGGTGGCGCCGGCACAGCTCGCACTGGACATATTCGTAGAGAAGGTCGAACTGGGATTCCACGGCGTTTGTCCGGGCGCTCTCCCGCATACGCTCGGCGAGATAGAGTAGATACCCCGCCGAATCCGTGCCTTCGATCCGGCCTGCGTGGAAGACGGGAGGAATGCCGAAACGGCTCTCCACCCACCCCTTCAGGACGGCCCCCTCCGCGGAACTGGCGTCGAGCATCCAGCCGCGGAGGAAACGGAGGTACCCGTTCCGGAGGGAACGGCGTCCCGGGGCGGACGCCTCCGTCCTCCATTTCCGGGCCTGGAAGACCACCTCGATGTAGTTGCGGAGGCAACGTTCGCGCGCGGCGGGGGAGGCCAGGCGGTCGAGACGCGCGAACAGCGTGCGGTGGGCGCGCCGGACGCCCTGGATCTCGATCGTCCGAGGGTTCCGGTTGAAGAGCGGGGAGGCGATCACCCACGGGGGAAGGTCGCACCGGTTCACGGGCAGGACGGCGTGATCCATGGCCCATAATATCATCCGCAGGGGCCGGGTGAAGGCGGTCGTCGCCGGACAGGTTCCCGGCATCGACGAGGCCTGGACGGAAACGTGCACCGAACCGCGGTTTTCCGATATCGTGGTCGCAACGACCGGGGAGGATCTGGGAGTGGGGAAAGATCTTCACGGGGCGGGCATCCAGGCGCGGGTGTTCCTCCTGGTGGCCGCCACGTTCACCACCATCTACATCACGCAGCCCGTGCTGCCGGTGATCCGGGAGGAGTTCGGGATCACCGCGGCCCGTGCGTCCCTCACCGTGTCCGCAGTGATTTTCGGGATCGCCCTGGCCACCCTCCCGTTCGGCCTTCTCGTGGACCGTCTTCCCGCCCGGCCGATCCTCCTGACCGGCGGAACCCTGGCGTCGCTGTGCGGATTCCTTTGCGCGGTGACGACGAGTTTTCCCCTGCTGGTGGCGGCGAGGTTCCTGCAGGGGGCGCTCGTCCCGTCCCTCACCACGTGCCTGGTCGTCTTCCTGGTCCGGCGTCTGCCGCCGGAGCGGCTGAACGTTGCGATGGGCGCGTACGTCTCCGCCACGGTTGCCGGGGGACTCGGCGGCCGGCTGCTGGCGGGATTCATCCACCCGCCCCTGCACTGGCGGTACGCCTTCGTGACCGCCTCCGTGTTGCTGCTTTCGGCGACGCTGGACGCAGCCCGTTGGCTGCCGCGGGACGAGGAACCTCCGGCGGCGACCGGGGGTGAGTCGGGGTTCGCGGCGCTGCTGTCGCGCGCCGATCTGCTCCGGATTTTTTCCGTGGGCGCCGCCGCCTTCGGGGCGTTCTCGTCGATTTTCAACTACCTTCCGTTCCACCTCGCGGGTCCCCAGTTCCTCCTGCCCACGCAGTGGATCACGATGTTGTACCTCTCCTACCTGGTCGGCGTGGGGATCGGTCCGGTGGCGGGGCGGATGGGGAACCGGATCGGGAACGGGGTGACGATGGCGGCCGGGGCAGCGATGTTCGCGGCGTCCGTCCTGCTGTCCCTGATCCCGTCCCTCGCCGCAGTCGCGGCGTCGCTGGCGGGGGTGTGCGCCGGGTTCTTCGTGGTGCACTCCGCCGCGGTGGGGGCCCTCAACCGGAAGCTAGAGAGCAGCCGCGGGCGGGCGAACTCCCTCTACGTCCTGTTCTATTACCTCGGCGGCACGGCGGGGATCACCGCCGCTGGCCACGCCCACCACCGGGCGGGATGGGACGGCGTGGTCGCGCTGGTCACCTGCATCCTGCTGATCCCTTTCACCGCCGGCGTACTCGAGGCAAGGGCCGAACGAAATCGTTAAAGGTATTTCGGAATCGTTATTGCGACCAGCCGATGCCCTCGGGCGAAACCGGCACCGCGACGCCTGGCACATTCCGGTATTCGCTCGAACACATCGGTAATAATTGCAGGTATTAATTAACGGCTCCCCCGGCTACTCCTATCGCCTGCGCTCGTTTCCCTTAGGGCACACCAATTGCAGGAATTATTATCAATCCATCATTGTGAAAGCGCTCCGGTAAAACTTCCAAAAGGGTATCAGGAATCGAAATGGCTATATATATGTGCCGTTCTTGCAGTTAGATGGCAATTAGTTCCAGGGGGTCGCTTTCGGCCAGAGAAGCGAGGATCACGTTTTCGAGATTTAACCAGGGAAGCAAGAAACCAGGGGGGTGCGGAATGAGGACGTGGGAAGAGAATCTATTCGGGAGGGCAGGCATGACGAATGGTATCGGGATTCGTGGTCCCAAAATCTGGACGGTGTTGTTCGGTTTTCTCGCGCTCACGGCGTTCGCGGTCTGGGCGCCCGACGCCGAGGCGTATTCCAATGTTACGAATTGCGCCGGCTGCCACACGTTCGGAAGTTCGTCATCGACGTTCCATCAGGGTCATCTGAATCTTGGCCTCCCGCAAAGCTGCAACACCTGCCATGTCCAGACCGGTGACATTCCGAACACATCCAGATGCGGCGTATGCCATGTCGCTCCCGGCCTTCCGAGACACCATCAAACCACCGGGGCGGCGTCATGCACCAGTTGTCATTCCGGGACGCCCGTTCCGGAAAATACCCCTGTGCCCGGGTACGCCACGATCACGGTGGCGCTGAATCCGTGTAACGGGTCCGAGGAACGATTCTCCTCGTTCACCATAAGCCTCGACAACGACGGGGACGGTCTCACCGACATGGCCGATCCGGATTGCCAGCCGACCCAAACCAACCGGCCTCCGGTTCTCTCGGCGATCGGGAACAGGTCCGTCAACGAGGGTTCGCTTCTGAGCTTCACGGCGACCGCGACAGACCCCGATGCGGGTCAGACCCGCACCTTCTCGCTCGATGCCGGCGCTCCCGCGGGATCGACGATCAACGGTTCAACGGGTGTCTTCAACTGGACGCCGACCGAGGCGCAGGGCCCGGGCTCGTACCCGATCACGATTCGCGTCACGGACAACGGCTCGCCGGCCGCGAGCGATTTCGAGACGATCACGGTCACGGTGAGCGAGGTGAACGTCGCGCCGGTGCTGGCTCCGATCGGCAACAGGACGGGCACGGCGGGAAGCCCGGTGACGTTCACGGCGACCGCGACGGATGCCGACGTGCCGGCCCAGACGCGCACGTTCTCGCTGGGCGCGGGCGCTCCCGCGGGGGCGGCGATCACGGCGGGCGGCGCGTTCAGCTGGACTCCCGCCCAGGCGGGGTCCTTCCCGGTGACCGTCATCGTGACGGACAGCGGGTCTCCGGCGCTGAACGACACCGAGGCGTTCACCATCACGGTATCGACGGGAAACACGGCCCCGGTGGCGGCAGGCGACAGCTACAGCGTGAACGCGGGCGCGACCCTCACCGTGCCTGCGCCGGGGGTGCTGGGGAACGACACCGACGCGCAGAACAATCCGCTGACGGCCGCGCTGGTGTCCGGCCCCGCAAGCGGCACGCTCAACCTCAGTTCGAACGGTTCCTTCACCTACACCCCGACCGTTAGCAGCGGGTCGGTCACGTTCACGTACCGTGCGAACGACGGGAGCGCGAACAGCAACACGGCCACCGTCACGATCACGGTGAACGCGGCGCCCGTGACCGGCGCGATCACCGTGATGCCGGCCGAAGGAGCGGTTAACGTACCGGTAAACACCGTGGTTTCCGCGACCCTGACCGGGACGGGGGATATCCAGAAGATCTTCAACGCGCAGACCTTCACCCTGAGGGTGAGCGGGTCCGCGACGGAGGCGACCGCGTCGGCGCCGCAGTCGGAGAAATGCGTCGACGACGGGGTCGTGAAGGGCGCGATCTCGTACAACTCGTCCAACACGACAGGGACGTTCACTCCCTCCTGCCTGCTCATGAGCGGAACGAACTACAACGCGGGGATCGCCTCCTCGCCGGGCGGCCTTTCCGCACCGGAGGCGTGGACCTTTACGACCATCGCCTCCAGCCCGGACACGGACGACGACGGCGTGCCGGACAACGAGGACGACTTCCCGGGAAACAAGGGGAAGGGGTCGCCCCCGAGTTCGAGGGGGAAAGGGAAGTTCCTGGTCGACATCACCGGGACGGCAGGGGCGTCGCTGGCCTCCGCGGCAGGTGTCGCCGAGACGGACGCCTCCCTGAACCAGGCCGGCATGCCTTCCGGGTACGAGTTCCCGGACGGGCTGGTCGGCTACCAGGTGGTCGATGTGGTGCCCGGAGGCACCGCGACGGTCAAGATCACCTTCCCCTCCGGCGTACCGGCCGGCAGCAAGGTGTACAAGGCCGGCCCGAACGGGTTCCAGGAAGTGGTGAATCCGACGATCCAGGGGGCCACAGTGACCTTGACCCTCACGGACGGGGGAGCCGGCGACAGCGACGGGGTAGCCAACGGCGTCATCGTGGATCCCGTCGGCGTCGCGGTCCCCGTGCAGTCCGGCAGCGGGTCGCTGGACTTCTCGAACAGCGCCTCCGGCGGCGGGTGCGCCGTCGCCCCGGGCAATCGCGGGGAAGGCGCGTGGGCGATGGCCCCGCTCCTGGTCCTGCTGTTCGGGATGGCCGTCCGGCGGCTGCGGAAACCGGGAAGCAGGGAGTAACCTTCCGCGGGATCCCCGCGGTCCGCGAAGGGGGGCGGCGCGTCGGCGCCGCCCCCCTTTTCCTTGGGGGCTGCCGCGAAATGCGGCTACTTCACCGCCCCCATCGTGAAACCGGCGACGAACCGGTCGAGGAAGAAGGTGTAGACGACCGCGACCGGGATGCTGGCGATCAGCGCCCCTGCCATGAGCGGCCCCCACTGGAACACGTCGCCGCGCACCAGCTCTGTCGGTACCCCGATGGAGACGGTCTTCTTCGCCGACACGGAGATGAAGGTCAGGGCGTAGATGAACTCGTGCATCGACAGCGTGAAGGCGAACACCACGACCGTCAGGATCCCGGAGATCCCCAGGGGGAGGACGACCCGCGTCATCGCCCCGAACCGGCTCAGCCCGTCGATCATCGCCTGCTCCTCGATGTCCTTGGGGATCGTCTTGAAGAACCCCATCAGCAGCCACGTGCAGAACGGGATCGTGAAGGTCGGGTAGACGAGGATCAGGGACCAGAGCGACTCCTGGAGGCCGAAAAAGGAGGCGAACCGGGAGAGGGGGATGAACAGGATCGTCGGCGGCACCAGGTAGGTGAGGAAGATCCCGATCCCCAGCGTCTCGCCCCACCCCCGGGCCCACCGCGCGAGGGCGTAGGCGGCCGGGACGGCGGTGACGAGGGTGATGACCACGACGGCGAGGCCGACAAGCAGGGTGTTCACCAGGTACCCGACGAAGTGGGTCTCGAAGAACAGGAGCCGCAGGTGGTCCAGGGTGGCTGGCTCGTTGAACAGGAACGGATTGTTCAGCGGGCTGAACAGGTCGTGGTCCCGCTTGAAGGTGGCGATCACCATCCAGTAGAAGGGGAAGGCGCCGAAGAAAGCGAATCCCCCCAGCAGCGTGTAGAGCCCCCCGCGGCGGGCGATTTTCCCCAGGTTCGCCATCAGACCACCTCCGTGCGCCGGGCCATCCGAAGGATGAAGATGGCGACCGCCGCCAGCACCGGGAACATGAACAGGGAGATGGCCGCCCCCTGTGCCAGGTCCCCGGCCTCGATCCCCTTGAAGAACGTCCAGGAGGAGAGCACCTGGGTCGTGTGCACCGGCCCGCCCCGGGTCAGGACGTAGACGACGACCAGGTCCGTGAACGTAAAGACGACGCCGAAGAGGAAGGCGATGCTCGTGATGGGGAGGGTGAGGGGGATCGTGATCATCAGCGTCCGCCGCCACGGCGTGGCCCCGTCCACCTCGGCGGCCTCGAGCAGGTCCTTCGGGATGGAGCTCAGGCCCGCCAGCTGGATCACCGTGGCCAGGGGGAGGATCCTCCACGCCTGGACCATGATGACCGACGCCATCGAGAGCCCCGGCACTCCCAGCCAGTACAGGTTCGTCTGGAACCCCAGGAGGGCGTTCTTCGTCCCCAGCAGGCCGACGTACCGGAGGACCCAGTCGATCGGGCTGAAGATCGAGTCGAACATCCAGAGCCAGCCGATCGTCCCGAGGGAGATCGGCGCGGTCCAAGGGAGGAGGATCAGGAACCGCACGAGCCACTTCCCTCGGAACTGCTTGAGGAGCGCGGTGGCGAGGATCCGCGAAAGCAGGACGACGATCGTCTGGGAGACCAGGGTGAAGACGAAGGTGTTCTGCAGGGCGAGCCGGAAGACGGGGTCCGTAAGGGCCTCCCGGTAGTTCCGGAAGCCTACGATCCGCAACGCCGGGTCCCCCGTGGTGGCGTCGCTCAGGGAATACAGGAGCGCCAGCACGAACGGGGCCCCGATCATCGCAGCGATGTAGACGACCGCCGGTGCGATCAGCAGCTTCGCGAGCGCCCCTTCCCGGTCGGCGATCCCCCCGTATTCCCCGGCGGACGACGGAGTCGCGTGCGCCGGGCCCCTCACGCCGTCCCTCCCGGCTGGGCCAGCCCGCTCTTCCGGTCGAAGCGGCGCAGGTCCCTGCGTGCCACGGCGAACGGGTACGTCTTCCCCGCCTCGATCGGGAGGTTCATGCTCCCCGGGAGGCGCGACACGACGTGGCGGGCGTGGGACTTCTCCCCCACGTTCCCGTACACGAGCCGCTCCGCCCCGAGGTATTCGAGGTACGTCACCTCGAACGGGTACGTGACGATCCCTTCGGACCCCTCGACCGCGTCGGCGGGGAGGAACGTCTCCGGTCGGAAGCCGAGCAGGAGGTCCCCCTGCTCGAGGAGGTTCATGGGGGGGGAGCCGACGAAGGTGGCCACGAACGTGTCGGCGGGCCACTGGTAGATGTCCAGCGGTGTCCCTACCTGGCGTACCTTCCCCTGGCTCATCACGACGATCCGGTCCCCCAGTCCCATGGCTTCCACCTGGTCGTGGGTGACGTAGACCGTCGTGACGCCGACGCGGCGCTGGAACTGCCGGAGCTCCTCCCGGGCCGAGGTGCGCAGCAGGGCGTCCAGGTTGGAAAGGGGCTCGTCCAGGAGGAAGACGCTGGGCTCCCGGACCATGGCGCGGGCAAGCGCCACGCGCTGCCGCTCGCCGCCGGAGAGCTCCCTGGGTTTGCGGTCGAGGAGGCGCCCGATCTTGAACATCCCCGCCGCCCACTCGACTTTTTTGCGGATCGACTCCTCGTCCATCCCCCGGGCGCGCAGCGGGAAGGCGATATTCTTGTAAACCGTCATGTGGGGGTAGAGGGCGTAGCTCTGGAACACCATGGCGATGTCCCGCAGCCGCGGCGGCAGGTTCGTGACCACCCGGCCGTCGATGACGATGTCCCCGGAACTCGGAGACTCGATCCCGGCGATCATCCGGAGGAGGGTGGTCTTCCCGCACCCGGACGGACCGAGAAGGACCAGGAACTCCCCCTCGTTTGTCGAGAGTTCAACGTGGTCGACTGCGCGAACGTCCCCGAACAGCTTTGTTACCGCATGGATCTCCACACGCCCCATGGCCGCCGCTGCCTTCCGTGTCTTTATGGAATGTGCCCCGGGGAGCGGCGCGAGGGAGCCGCCCCCCGGGAGCCGGAGCGAACTACGATTTCCCCCCGACGAGCCCCTTCTTGCGCCAGTTGGCGAAGACGCGCTTCACCAGGAACTCGGCCTGCTCCACCGCCGTCTCGGGTTTCATCCCGCGGGCGGCGTTGGCCAGCATGTTCGGGAGGATGAAGGTCGCGAACACCTCCCCCTCCGCCGGGTTCGCGGGACCCGGGTGCCCCACGTTCGTGCTCCACTTCTCCGCGTCCTTGAGGACGGCGAGCTTCCCCTTCTCCTCCCCCGGGAGTGCGAACGGGTCGTCGGAGAACCAGGCGTTGTGGAGGTCGCGGACCTTCTTCGCACCCTTCACCGCGGCGTACCCCCGGTCCCCCGAAGGGATGGGGGTGTCGAAGAAAGCGGGGGAGTTGTACAGTTCGCTATAGTACATCGCCTGATCGTAATTCCCGACCAGGTTGAGGAGGAACTTCTTCGCGCTGTCGACGTTCTTCGAATATTTGGGGACCATGTAGCTGTAGATCACGTGCTCGCAGCTGAAGCCGGTGCCGCGGGGCCCCTTGAGGGCCGGGGTGAAGAAGATGTCCTTGGCGATCTCCGGCACTTCCTTCTGCGCGGACCGGTACGCCGAGATGGAATTGAGGATGTAGGAGGCGCGCCCGGCGATCAGCGCCTGGTTGTTGGAGACCGCGGTCCAGGCGAACACCTCGGGAACCATCGACTCCTTGAAGAGCCGGGCCATGTACTGGGTCGCCTCGACCGTTTTCGGGTTGTTGAGGACGACGTTCTCCTTGGCGTCCTGGATGCTCGTGTCGAAGGACCACAGCAGCGCCCGCGCCGCCATGTTCGAGTCGAGTTCCTGGGAGAGCCCGATGCCCAGCTGGATCCCCTGGTCCTTCTTGATCTTCCCGCCGTAGGAGATCAGGTCCTCCCACACCTCCGGGCCGCTCCCTTTCCCGGCCTTCTCCCACAGGCTTTTCCGGTAGGATCCGGGATCGATCGTCCAGCCAGGGCAGAAGCAGTAGAACTTCTTCGTGTTCGGGTTGTAGGAACTCCTGCGGCAGAGGGGGTGCTGCTTGCCGTAGAGCTTCTCCGCCTCCTTGACCACGTCGCCCAGGTCGAGGACGCTCGGCTCGAACTGGGAGGGGGGGGCGATCCACTCGATCAGGTCGTGGCCCTGTCCCGCGGAGATCTCGGCGGCCGTCCGGGAAGGGATCTCGGCGAGGCCGATGTGATCCACCGTGACGTTGATCCCGTTCGCCTCCCCCCACTTCTTGGCGAACCCGTCGTACCACTCCTTGTCGAACCGGGGAACGAAGTGGGACCAGACGAGGATCTTCAGCTCCTTCGAGGCCCCCCGGGCCTGCCGCGGGATGAAGATCGTGGGAGCGACCCCCGCCGCGACCACCCCGAGCCCCGCGGCCTTGACGAATTCGCGCCGCGTGATCAGTTTCCGTTTCGCCATGAACCTTCCCTCCTTCCCCGGCGTGCGGGATGCCGCGCGCCGGCCCCTGGGTTGGTGTGCCGAAACCGCCGCCGCTCCGTGACGGAATGCCCTTGAATCGTAAAGCCTTATCGCTGTCCTGTATTCGTGCAGTAAGATGCATTACATCACCGGAATGACGCACGGTCAAGGCGGAGAGGCAAATCCGCAGAACGGGATTATACTAAGGGGACGCTACCTGCCTCGCGGAGGGGAGAGGGGTGATGTGCATGGGGAAGGTGGTCCACACGTCCCGGATCGCGATCGTCCGGGAAAAGGGCCCGACGCGGATTGCGCGGATCGAAGGGTTCCCCGAGCCGGTGTATTACGGCGTCCACGGGGGGATCAAGAACTTCTACAAGGTAGAGCCGGAGAAGGAGCACGCCGCGACGCTGGACCACATCGTCGGGGCTGTCTCGGCCTGAATGATGGGGACACTGGCCACGGTGCTGGCCGGCAAGAAAGTTCCCACCTTCGGCGACCGGTTTCGTGCGGACGTGGAAGGGGATATCGAGGACGTGGACGGGGTGTTGCGGATCACGCGGATCCGGGTACGGTACACGCTGAAGGCGCCCGCCGGAAAGACGGGTGAGGCGAGGGAGGCGATGGGGACCTATCTCACGCGCTGCCCCGCGGCAATGAGCGTCCGCGGGTGCATCGTCCTGGAGGACACGCTGGACGTGACCGAGCTGCCGGAGTAGGGAGGGAGCCGGTGCTGCTGGCGCACAAGGGGATTTCCCCGCGCCTGCACCCCTCCGTCTTCGTGGCGGAAGGGGCGCGGATCATCGGCGACGTGGAGATCGGGGAGTCCGGAAGCGTCTGGTTCAACGCGGTGATACGCGGCGACATCCTTCCGATCCGGATCGGGAGGCGGACCAACGTCCAGGACGGATGCATCCTGCACACGAAGGACGGGTTCCCCCTGACGGTGGGGGACGAGGTGACGTTCGGCCACGCGGCGATCGCCCACGGCTGCACCATCGGGGACCTGTGCCTCCTCGGAATCGGCTGCGTCGTACTCGACGGGGCGGTGATCGGGAGGGGGAGCGTGGTCGGATCCGGCGCGGTGGTCCCCCCGGGGACGGTCGTTCCCCCGAATTCCCTGGTGATGGGCGTGCCGGGACGGGTCTTGAAGGACCTCGGGCCGGGTTCCGGGGAGAAAAACCGGGCGTTCTCCGACAGCTACGTGAGGTACGCGCGTTCGTACCTCCAGAAGGGGGAGTGATGGACCGCGTCCGCGAGATCTTCCGGGACGACCGGCTGATCCAGGATTTCGGAATGAAGCTGCTGGAGGGCCGGGAGGGGTACGCGAAGGTCTCGGTGACAGTGGAGGAGCGGTTCCTGAACGCCCACCGGATCGGCCACGGCGTACTGCTGTTCGCCGTGGCGGACGCGGCCTTCGCAATCTCCGTGAACGCCGCCGTCGATGCGGTGGGGGTCCAGTGGAGCCTGAACGTCTTCCGCGCGGCGAAACCCGGGGAGACCGTGATCGGCGAGTCCCGAATCATCCACAAGGGGCGTCAGTCGATGGTCTGCGAGCTCGTCGTCACGGCGGGCGACGGCCGTCTGCTGATGAAGGGGCAATCCACGGCGCTGCCCGTGTCGCGGGAGGCGTACCACGCCGGCACGGCGAAGAAAGGCGGCTGACCCGGGAATACGGACGGTTATGCGGGATTCTTATGGAGCCAGCACGCTGCCACAGAGTTCCAAAAGTTGCCCCTCGCGAAGCCGCGCACCCAATGTGTGCTCTTCATCCCACGCCACCCGATACCCGATCTCGACCGTAAGCTGGCCGTCCAGCGGGGTGACCTGGACGAACTCGACGGTCGTGTGAGGCCACACGGCCGAAGGTTCGGGGATCGCAGGCAATCCCGACTCCGGAGGTCCCGCTTCTCCGGCGGCAACCGCTTCCGCATACGGCAAGTAATGCTCAAAGAGCGCGCGCCCGATGTCCGGCCGCCATGAGGGGAAACGGGTCGAAATGGAGCACGCGATATCCAGCGCCTTCGGATCGGGAGCGGCACGGGAACCACTGAGTGCCATAGGCACTCTCGACTCCCCGATGCATAGCGTTCCACGCCACAGCCCGCCTGATCGACGCAGTTCTCCAAGTTGCGGATCAGCGAATGAAGCGGTATTGAACAAACCGAACATGGATAACAATGCTCCTTGCGCCGTCCAACGCTCAGGCTGGGCCGCGGGGCCTCACGATCTCCCGCAGGGGGGACGTCAGCTCCAGCCTGTGGTTAGGTGGCCCCCCATAAATTGTAAGTGGCTAATAACCATGATATTTCTTTCTTTTCCCAGCAACCGAATAGCCAACCGTAACCCAATAGTTCTTGTATATTTGTAGTTGTTCCATTAGACCATCTTCGCTCAATCTTACAACCAGCCTCTATTGCCTCGTTCAAAATATCATTCGGAATTTTAATGACATATGCGGTTCCATACGCCAAGGCAAAGACAACACCATTTATCGGGTGCACCAACGCCGGTGTCCCATAGATAATGGCCCGGCAGTCCACTGGCAGTGCTCCCCCGAGAGTTTCCCAGACCCGTGACACGATATCCGGATGGCTCCCCGCCCGCATATAAGGGTCTGGATGGCTACCAGGGCTTGAAATCGGATAGTTTCCCCCATGGTTTTCCCGTAAATGTTTGAGGACACTTATGTTTAAATAATGTGATTCATCCAATTTCAGCATTATCGAAATTTTCTTTTTCTTTCCATCCAAGGGGTCCACCTAACGCTCAGGCTAATCTGCGGGCACTCAGGATCTTCGCCAGGTGAAATGTCAGCTTCAGCCTGTCGTTGGGCAGTCTACTGATTCCAGAATATTTGTATGCCTCATATACCTTTCCTTATCTGATTTCCAACTCAGCCGAGCGGACCGGCAAGCAGCACCAATGGAGACACCAGGATCAGCGTCGTGACGATCCACCAGTTCGCCGCTTCGGTTTCCCCGCGCTTTTTTTCTTTAATGCTCTTAATTGCCGTGGCAATTGCACCAACCAAACCGAGGGACACGACCGCCAACGCCATGAATCCGCGGTTCGCGCAACCAAACACATATTTTGGGGTGAAGTAAAGCCAGATGATCATGGCTGGTGCAACCGAGGGAAGGATTAAATGCCTTATTAATCTTTTCTTTGGCATCGATGGAAATCCCTCATTCGAATTTATGCTCTATATGCTGTTTGCCCCTATGAAATCATGCCTATTATATCGGCATCAATGCCGTCACCCTTCAATGCCTTTCCATTCAACGTGAGATCTGCCCAACGCTCAGCCTGAGCTGCGGGGCCTCATGATCTCCCGCAGGGCAGCCGTCAGCTCCAGCCTGTGGTTAACCGGCATTGAAATTACTTGTCTCCTATGAATCCTTGGTTCTCGAGTTCATTCAACTCATCCTCGGAATAATCAATAATGATTCGGGCATATGTCCGAGCTTCCTTCCAAATTGCGAGAATAGCAAGTATAGATCGACTTGTTTCTTTGTCATTCGCGTGCGGAAGCTCGCCTAGGCCGATTATCGCAAGTCTATTGATTGCTTCTTCGTATCCTTGTCGTAACCACAATGGAATATCAGGGTTATTTCCCACATTTCGAGCCAATTCGATTGAGGTTACAAACGCATATATGTTCCAGTCGATCTGCCGGCGGTTTTGGTAAATTCGGACTAGATGAGGAACTACTGCATATGATGCTTCGCCGACATCTCCTTGGTGGTAAAGCCCCTGCCAGAGCTCCTGCCAACATCGTTGAATGTCCGTTCCAGATTCTAATCTCTGTAGGAGTTGACGTGGATCGAATGGAATCCGGTATCCGCCCTTTAGTTCAGTCCACCGCTTATCATCAAGGTTCAGCAAATAATATCCCCGCTTGCTCGTCCCATCTTGTCTAAGGAACCGACAATTGTCCGTCTAACGCTCAGGCTGAGCTGCGGCGGGCCGCAGCGAGAAACACATTCCGAGGCGATCTGATACAAGATCCAGCCGTCAGCTCCAGCCTGTGGTTAGGCCCATTGATTGAATGCTCCTCTTATTGACTTCAATGCTCTGGATCCTATGCTCTGGTTTAATGAACCGATGAGGCCTCTCAGATCGTAGGGATGTTTCCTCCGTCAATGACGTATTCGCTTCCGGTAATCGAAGATGAACGGTCGGAAGAGAGGAACGCAACCAATTCCGCTACCTCATCGGGTCGATTGGGGCGCCCGAGCGGAATTCCACCCAACGAATTCATCAGACTTTGACGTGCTGCAGCCGCGTCAGTCCCCGCTTGCGCCGCCAGCCGCTCAATCAAACTCTCGGCAGACTTGGTTTCTGTGAATCCGGGCGCAACACTATTCACGCGGATGCCGTGCGGGCCGACTTCCTTGGAGAGTCCTTTGCTGTAATTAGTGAGAGCAGCTTTGGCGGCGGCGTAGCCCAAGGTAGCTTCGAACAACGGGAGCGTTCGCTGGATGGACGAAATATGGATGATGACTCCAGAGCGTTGCTTCATCATCGCGGGAAGAAAACCGCGGTCCAGACGCACTGCTGAAAACAGATTCAGTTCGAACTCTTGCTGCCAGTCGGCATCGGTCAATGCCAACACGCCGCCGCCCGGCGCGGAAGAACCGCCGACGCTGTTAATCAAAATGTCGAGGCCGCCGAGCCGGTCGAAAGTGGTCTTGATGATGTGATCCGCTCCCGCGCGCGTGCTGACGTCCGCTTGAATGAACTGTTCGGGATTGCCGCCCGCGGGGATGGTTCTTGCCGTGGCGAGCACCGTAGCCCCGCCGCGTAGCAGGCGATTCACGATGGCCTCGCCAATTCCCTTGCTGCCCCCCGTGACGAGGATTCGCTTGCCGGTGAATTCGTTTGCGTCGTATGAGACGTTGGATGCCTTCATGGTATACAACTCCTAGTTAAATATTTATTCCGAAATGATGGCAAAAAATAAAGATCTTCTGCAAACTCCGAACTTATAGTTTTATCGTCTTTATCGACCTTTCCTCCAATTTCCAAATAGGCCTAACGCTCCGCTTAAGCTGCGGGCACTCAAGCCGCAGCGACAGGCGAGCCGTCAGCTTCAAGCGTTTGTTAGCCGCAAATTAAGCGGCAGGTTCCCAATTGATTGATAAACGCCGCGCAGTCGCAGCACAATCACGAAGGTATAGATTTATTAGGGTCTGATAAGGCATGCCTAATTCATCTGCCATCTTTTTAAAATATTTAATAGTGTTCTCATCCAAACGTATCGTTACCTGTTTTTTGAAATATTTCGCATAAGGATTCCTCTTCGCTTTAGAAAAATCGTATTCTTTTCTCATTTTCTCCACCTCTTGGTATAGTCGGCTCGTTCGGGCTTGGTTGATTTCCGTGCAGAAATGATCCGTATGATCTCATCGCTTCGGCGGTAACAGTGACAAACCACTAACATCCTCAATGAACCAGAAAATCCCATCAGTATGAACCTATCCTCTTCGGTTGAATGATCCGGATCCGGGAGCAACAGGGCGTTATCATCTGCAAATACCGTTATTGCCTCTTCAAATGAAACTCCATGCTTCCGCTTGTTCAGCGTATTCTTGCCCTCATCCCACTCAAACCCAGGTGCTTCATGGTTACAATATAATTATATCATAATTATAATGCAATGTTTTTCATGCGGCTAACAGGTGATTAGACGGAACGGGCTGCAGGCGGAATGTGCCCTGAGCCGTAAAGTTCTGTTGTTATAGGAGAAGCGGGCGCGGAGGTGTTAGGGCACGTGCGGTGTAGCATGGTTTTTGCAAATCTTCCGTGGAAACTTGAGGGGGTGTTCCCATGGGGAACGATGTTCCTGCGTGTCACGAGGGGGTTCCACCCGAACCGTGGGTCGAGCCGTTCCGGAGGGCCCTCGCCCTCCATGGGCGCCCCG
>DASWBR010000013.1:0-3005 GCA_036390495.1 Candidatus Deferrimicrobiaceae bacterium
CGCAATCCCTCACCTTCGAGAAGTTCGCCGACATGATGGCGACCCTGAAGCCCTTCATCGCGGCGGCGGGCAGAACGCTCTGATCCGCCGCCTCCTCCTCGCGGCCCTCGCCGCGGCCCTCCTCCAGTTCGGGTACCTGTATTACAAGGTGGGAAGGGGGGTCGCGGGGGACGCGTGGGAGATCCCCTCCATCCTGTACGGCCGGCCCGCGGCCGTCCGGAAGGGCGACCACCTCGGGAACCTCCGTTTCTCCGAGCGATTGCGCAGGCTGTCGTACCGGAAGGTCCCGGGGGCCCCCTCCTCCGCGGGGACGTACTCCGAGGAGCCCGACCGGATCCGGATCTTCACCCGCGACTACCGGGTCGATGAGACCCCCCGCAACGGGGGCCCCGTGGACATCGAGGTCCGCGACGGCCGCGTCGTTTCGCTGCTCACCCCCGCGGGGGTCCCGCTGGACGCCATCCGGCTCGAGCCCGAGGAGGTGGCGCGCCGGCTGGGTCCCCGGATGGAGGCACGCCGCATGGTGCCCCTCTCCGCCATCGCGCCGGTGCTGCAGCAGGCGGTGATCGCCGCCGAGGACGGCCGGTTCTGGTCCCACCACGGCATCGACCTCGTCGGCATCGCGCGCGCAACGGTGGCGAACCTCCGCGCGATGCGGTTTGCCCAGGGCGGGTCCACGATCACCCAGCAGCTGGCGAAGAATTTCTTCCTCTCCCCGAAGAAGACGATCGGGCGGAAGCTGCTCGAGGCGGAGTACGCGCTGATCCTCGAAATCCGGTATTCGAAGAAAGAGATCCTGGAGATGTACCTGAACAAGATCTACCTCGGGCAGGAGGGGCCGCGGGGGATCTACGGCGTCGAGGAGGCGTCGGGGTTCTACTTCTCGAAGCGCGCCGCGGAGCTGTCGCTCGAGGAGGCGGCGCTGCTCGCGGGCATCCTCCGCTCGCCGAACCGGTACTCCCCCCTCCGGGAGCCCGCGTCGGCGAAGGAACGGCGGAACACGGTCCTCCTCCGGATGCACCAGCTCGGCATGATCCGGGAGGACGAATACCAGCGGGCGACCCGCGCGCCGGTCCGGACCCGCCCGCGGCCCCTGCCGTCCGGCACGGCCGCCTATTTCGCGGACTACATCCAGCGCGTCTCCGAGGATGCCCTGGGGGGCGGGAAGCTCGATCGGACCGGGTACCGGTTCTACACGACGCTGGACCCCGTCCAGCAGGCCGCGGCGGAGGAGGCGATCGAGAAGGGGCTCGCGGAGATCGGGAAGATGGCCCTCCCGGCGAACGAACCGCTCCAGGTGGCGCTGGTCGCCGTGGATCCCTCCACCGGCGAAATGACGGCGATGGTGGGAGGCCGGGGGTACGGCGAGACCCAGTTCAACCGGGCCGCCGACGCGCACCGCCAGCCGGGGAGTGCCTTCAAGCCGTTCGTCCTCCTCGCGGCGCTGGAACAGGCGGCACGGGGAAAGGGGAAGACGACCCTCTCCACGATCGTACCCGGCGAGCCGCTGACGCTTCCGACGGCGGAGGGGTTGTGGAGCCCCGGCAACTATGACGGGAAATCGTACGGGCCGGTCACCGTCCGGCGGACGATCGAGGAGTCCGTGAACACGGCCACCGTGCGCCTCGCGATGGACACGGGCCTCGCCGAGGTGGTGAAGACGGCGCGCGCCGCAGGGATCGCAAGCCCCCTTTCCCCGGTCCCGTCGATGTCCCTGGGGAGCTTCGAGGTGACCCCGGTGGAGCTCGCGTACGCGTACGCGACCATCGCTTCCCGCGGAATCCGCTTCGAACCGTTCCCCCTTTATTCGGTGACCGCGGCGGACGGCGAGATCGTCGCCGCGGAGAAGCCCCGGGGGGAGCGTGCCTTCGATCCCCGCGCCGCGTACCTGGCAGAGTACGCGATGGAAGGGGTCCTGGAGCGGGGAACGGCGAGGACCGCCAGGTCCCTCGGCGTGTATTTCCCCGCGTCGGGGAAGACGGGAACGACCGACCGGAACCGCGACTCCTGGTTCGTCGGCTTCACCCCCGACGTCGTCTGCGTCGTCTGGGTGGGGTACGACTCCGGCGCGGACACGGGGTTGACCGGAGCCCGCGGGGCTCTCCCCATCTGGGCGCGGTTCGTCCGCGCGCTCTACCCGAACTCCGGACCCGTCGCCCTGGCGCCGCCGGAAGGGATCGAGACCGCCGAAATCGACCCCGAGTCGGGCTTCCTCGCCACGTCGGCCTGCCCGCAGGAGATCCGGGAGGCGTTCCTCGCGGGCACCGTTCCGACGGAGACGTGCCCCCTTCACCCCGCGGCCCCCGTCGTCGACGCCGTCCGCAAGGGGCTCCGCGGCATCGGGGAGTTCTTCCGCAACCTGTTCAAGTAGCCGGACCGCGTGGTATAAAAACGTTTTCCACCCCGACGGGAGAATCCGCGCCATGGATTACAAGGGGACGCTCAACCTGCCTCAGACGGGATTCCCGATGCGCGCGAACCTCGCCCAGCGGGAGCCGGAGATCCTCGCCCGCTGGGACGCGATGGGCCTGTACCGGAGGATGCTCGAAATCCGCAAGGGCCGGCCCACGTTCGTCCTGCACGACGGCCCCCCTTACGCCAACGGGCACATCCACATCGGGCACGCGCTGAACAAGATCCTGAAGGACGTCATCGTCAAGTACCACGCGATGTCAGGGTCCCTCTCCGTCTACATCCCGGGGTGGGACTGCCACGGACTGCCGATCGAACACCAGGTGGACAAGAGCCTCGGCGCGAAGAAGGAGACGATTCCCACGGCGAAGAAGCGGCGGCTCTGCCGGGATTACGCCGCGAAGTTCATCGCCATCCAGCGCGAGGAGTTCCGGCGCCTCGGGGTGCTGGGCGAGTGGGAGAAGCCGTACCAGACGATGTCCTTCGACTACGAGGCGGGGATCCTCCGGGAGCTGGGGCGGTTCATCGGGTCCGGCGCGGTGTACCAGGGGACGAAGCCCGTCTACTGGTGCCTGACGTGCCGGACGGCGCTG
>DASWBR010000014.1:0-2801 GCA_036390495.1 Candidatus Deferrimicrobiaceae bacterium
GTTCCCCATCCTCGGGCCGCTCATCGTCCTCTGCTCGGTCGTGGGCGCGTACAGCATCCGGTTCATGCTGTTCGACGTCTGGGTCGCGCTCCTGTTCGGGGGGATCGGCTACCTGATGCGCAAGCTCCACTTCCCCGTCGCCCCGCTCGTCCTCGCCAGCGTCCTCGCCCAGATGCTCGAGACCTCCCTGCAGCAGTCGCTCCTCATCTCCCAGGGGTCCTGGCTCATCTTCTTCAACCGGCCCATCGCCGCGTTCTTCATGGCCCTCGCCTTCCTCTCCATCGGCCGGGGAATCTGGCTCCAGATCCGTTCCCGCGCCCCCGAAGTCGCCCTCGACGAGAGCGACGACTGAGCGGGCCGAAACTGCCCAATCCTATTGCAGGAAAAAACGACGGACTACATGGAGCACCAGTAGATAAAGGCCGACCCTCTCATTCTGGAGGCCGGCCTTTGGGTGCGCCTGGTGGAGGCGGGGGGAGTCGAACCCCCGTCCGAAGATTCTTTACTCCGGGCTACTACGTGCGTTTCCGGTCATTTGGGTCTCGTCCCCGGGGACCCCGGCCGGCAGGGTTCCCTTCGGACCATCCCGGGAGAGGTTTCGCCCTTCGGCCCCCCGGGAGGAGGCTTCGGGCTATCCCGTGAGGGTGACCCCCTTGCGCCTATACGGGCATTCGACGGTCGGGGGCAGGCGGCTTAAGCCGCCTGGGCTACAGGATAGTCGTTGGCGACTATTGAGTTCCCGTTTTTACGAGGTTCAGGGCCTCGGCACGCAACCCGGGAGCATCGACATCCCCGTCGAAACCGTTTCGCCCCCGTACTTGTTACATTTTAACAGGTTGGCGGGCCCATGGGAACCGTCCCGCGGGCCCGCCAACCGCCGAAGAGGAGGGTGAGGCACCATTGCCTCTGGTTTCTTAGAACCAATACCCCCGAAAAAGGTTCCCGGCCCAGGAAAAGGATCCGGCGCCCCCCTATTCCGCCCCGCTGCCGCGCTTCCCCCGCGATCGGCTCGCCCGCTCGATGTCCCTCCGGGCGTCCCGCTCGGCGATGTCGTGCCGCTTGTCGTACAGTTTCTTCCCGCGCGCCAGCCCCACCTCGAGCTTGACCCGGGGCCCCTTGAAGTAGAGCTTGAGCGGGATGACGGTCAACCCCCGCTCCTTGACCTTTCCGAAGAGGTAGTCGATCTCCTTCCGTCTCAGCAGCAGCTTGCGGACGCGGAGGGGGTCGATGAACCGGTGGTCGCCGTGGGAGTACGGGGTGATGTGCACGTTCTCCACGAACGCCTCGTTCCCGCGGAAGACGGCGTGCCCGTCCTGGATGTTGACGCGCCCCTCCCGGATCGACTTCACCTCGTGCCCCTGGAGCGCCAGGCCGCACTCGTACGTCTCGAGGATCTGGTACTCGTGCCGGGCGCGTCGGTTCGTGGAAACGACCTTGACCGCGGGCGTGTCCGGCGATTTCGGCCGGTCGGTCTTTCCCGCCATCCTTCCCCGTTCCCCCTCCTTCACGCGGCGTCCCGGTGCGCCGGCCGCCCCGCGACGGCGGTGAGCCGCACGTTCCCCCGCTCCGTCCGCTCGATCAGGTTCCGGAAGAACGCGTGGCCCTCCCCCCCGGGGTCGTCCACCACCGCAAGGTCCGCCGGGGCCCCCGGGGCGAGGATCCCGCCGGGAAGGCCGAGGGCGGCGGCGCCGCTCTCCGTGACGGCGCGGAACAGTTCGCGGCACAACCCGCCGTCCTTCTTCCGCCCCTTGTAGAGGGAACGCGCGACGCGCATCTCCGCCCAGGGGGAGAGGTCCGGCACCGACGCGAGGCTGTCGGTACCGAGACAGAAGGGGATCCGGGCGTCGACGAAGTGCGTCACGTCCGGTCCCCCGTTGCCGTGCGCGGCGTTGCTGCGCGGGCACAGCACGAACCGGGCCCCGCCCTCCCGCAGCGCGTCGATCTCCGCGCGGGAGAGGTGGACGTTGTGCGCGAGGAGGAGCCCCTCCCGCAAGAGGCCGGCGCGCTGCAGGTATTCCCGGAGCGGAAGACCGATGCCGCGGAACCAGGAGACGTCCTTCCCGACCGCCGGGTACAGCCGGGTGGCGATCTCCCCTCCCCCGTTCGCGAGGAACGCCATTTCCGCGGCCGATTCCGCCAGGTGCAGGCAGGAGGGCAGCTTCCCGTCCGCGGCGAGTCCCGCGAGGGAACGGAGCAACCCCTCCCCCACGGTAAAGAGCGTGTGGGGAGATACCCCGGGCACGACGAGGGGGTTCGACGCGGCGATTTCCCCAAGCCTGCGGACCCCGTCCGCGACGGCGGCAAGGACCTCCGGCGCGGCCTCCGGCGCGAAGCCGATCCCTTCGGCGAAGACCCTCGCGCGCAGGGGAGACCCGGCGTATTCCGCGATGGCCGGCCCGGCGATCTCCCCCACCGCGGCGGTCCCGAACGAAAGGGCCTCATCCGCCGCCGCGAGGAAATGCCTCGCGACTGCCGACGCTTCCGCCCCGCGCTTCCAGGCGATCACCCGGAGGATCCAATCCGTGAACGAGGCGGGGACCGGGAGGACGTTCCCGGCGGGATCCTCAAGGCGGGGGATCTGCAGGTGGGTGTGCGCGTTGACGAGCCCGGGGAGGATCGCCGCCCCGGGGAACTCCAGCCGGGTGAAGCCGGCCGGGGCCGCCCGCAGGACATCCGCCCTCGGGCCGGCCAGGAGGACAACCCCGTCCGCCACCGCCACGGCGCCCGGAGCGAATACCGCCCCCGCCTCCGCGACCAGTCGCGACGCGACGTACACCGTTCCGTGCCGCCGGTCAGGGGGA
>DASWBR010000015.1:0-5082 GCA_036390495.1 Candidatus Deferrimicrobiaceae bacterium
AGGACGTTCTTCTCGAGGAGGAGCTCCTCCTTGCGGGTGCCGGACTTGTTGATGTCGATGGCCGGGAAGATCCGCTTCTCCGCGATCTTCCGGTCGAGGACCAGCTCGTTGTTCCCCGTGCCCTTGAACTCCTCGAAGATCACCTCGTCCATCCGGCTCCCCGTCTCGATGAGGGCGGTGGCGATGATCGTGAGGGACCCGCCCTCCTCGATGTTGCGGGCCGCGCCGAAGAACCGCTTCGGTTTCTGGAGGGCGTTGGCGTCCACGCCGCCGGAGAGGACCTTCCCCGACGGCGGCACGACGGCGTTGTACGCCCGCGCCAGGCGCGTGATGCTGTCGAGGAGGATGACGACGTCCTTCTTGTGCTCCACGAGGCGCTTGGCCTTCTCGAGCACCATCTCCGCCACCTGGACGTGGCGCTGCGCCGGCTCGTCGAAGGTGGAGGAGATGACCTCGCCCTTGACGCTGCGCTGCATGTCCGTCACCTCCTCGGGCCGCTCGTCGATGAGCAGCACGATGAGGACCACCTCGGGATGGTTCTTCGTGAGGGCGTTGGCGATGTTCTGCAGGATGATCGTCTTCCCCGCCCGGGGCGGGGAGGTGATGAGCGCCCGCTGCCCCTTCCCGATCGGCGCCACGAGGTCGATGATCCGGGTGGAGTAGTTGTCCTGCACGTGCTCCATCTTGAACTTTTCCTGCGGGTAGAGGGGCGTCAGGTTGTCGAAGAGGATCTTGTCCTTGCTGATCTCGGGATCCTCGTAGTTGATCTTCTCCACCTTGAGGAGGGCGAAGTACCGCTCGTCCCCCTTCGGCGCCCGGATCTGGCCGCTGATGGTGTCGCCGGTGCGCAGCCCGAAGCGGCGGATCTGGGAGGGGGACACGTAGATGTCGTCGGGTCCCGGCAGGTAGTTCGAGTCGGGAGCTCGGAGGAAGCCGTACCCGTCGGGGAGCACCTCGAGGGTGCCTTCCCCGGAGACGATCACCTCCTGGTCGGTCTGGGACTGCAGGATCGCGAAGATGAGCTCCTGCTTCTTGAGTCCCGCGGCTCCGTCGACGTTCATCTTCCTCGCGATTTCGGTCAACTCGCCGATCCGCATGGCCTTCAGCTCTTTCAGGTTCATTCACATTCTCCCGGGAACAGGGGGTGTCGTCCTACCGAATGGAAACCGCCGCTTTTGCGCGGGGTGGAAAATGCTCCGGAAGGCACTCCAGAGGGGCTGTGGTTGATTGCCGGAAACTCGTGGCTCGATTCCAGGGATCCTCAGGATACCCGAACGCCCGGCCCCCGTCAATCCCCGTAGACCGTGACGACGTTGTCCCCCCGGCGGATCGATTCGTGCACCATTGCCTCCACGTGGGGGAGGAGGATGCGTTCCGAATCGCCGTCCTTGGGGAACGAGGCGACCCCGATCGCCGTCTTCAGCATGACCTCCCGCCGGCCGAGGGGGGAAGAGGCCATCGCGTCGAGAACTCCCGAGGCCACCTCCGCCGCTTCCGCCTTCCCCATCTGGGGCATCACGACGTAGATCATGGACCCCGAGCGCGCGGCGTAATCGACCTCCCGGAGGCGGGACTGCACGACCCGGGCGAGTTCCACCAGCGCATTGTCGGCCGCGACGTGGCCGAACACCTCGTTCATCTCCCGGAGGTGGCGGACCCGGAGGAACATGAGGGACACGGGGTGGCCGAACTTCTTCCCGCGCGTCAGCTCCTGGTGCAGGACCTCGTGGAAGAACCGGAAATTGTGCATCCCGGTGACGGAGTCGATGTCGGGAACGCGGGAAACTTTCTGCTGGAGGCTGCGAAGCCCCAGAAGGACCGCGCACAGCCGGGCATACACGCGGAACGCCTCCAGGGTCTCCCGCACGAAAAAGTCCGGCTCCCGGCTCCCGGCCAGGAAAACGCCCACGGTTTCCCCCAGGAGACGGCAGGGTGCGCCGTAGGCGCTCTTCGCCTCGTGCTCGAACCGCCAGGCGGGGTCGGACAGGCGGGGATCCGTTCCCTGGAGGACCACCTCGCCGGCGGCGGCGGCCTCGACGATCGGAAGCGTCCCCTTCGCGTACAGTTCCTTGATGAATTTCCCGGAGTGCCCGCGGTGGGCGAACACCACGTGAGATCTCCCCTTTTCCAGGGCGAGCACGCCGGCCGCGTGGAGGGGGTAATTGTCCATCAGCAGGCTCATCAGGTGGTTCGCCTGCTCCTCCTCGGAGGTGCGCTTCTCGAGGCGGCCGAGGATCTCGCTCTCGATGCGGATGCGGGTCGTATGAGGGCTCATTCCGGTACCTGTCGAGGAAGAGGATTCCCGTAATCCCGAGAGGATTCCCTAATATAGATAAAGCTTAGCTGGCGGCCGGTCAAGGACTTTTCGCGCCGGAACGAGTGGAACCGGGGGGAGCATACCGTGCAGGGCCCAACGCCCTCCGACGCCTCCGGCGGGACCCCCGCCGCCGCGAGAGCCGCGAGGGCCAATCCCTGGAGGTCCGCCATCCACTTCCCGGGAACGCGGCCGCCCCGGACATGCTCCGTCCCGCCGGCGGAAGACAGGAGCGCCTCCGCCGCCTCCTCCCCGATCTCGTAGCAGCACCCCCGCGCGCACGGTCCTGCCGCGGCGACGAAACCTTGCCCCGCGTCCGACCCGTGCTTCCGCGCGACGGACCGGACCGTCTCCCCCACGACGCCGGCGGCGAGGCCCCGCCACCCGGCGTGGATTGCCGCAGCGACCGGGAGCGAACGGTGCGCGAGAAGGATCGGTACGCAATCGGCAGTGTGGACGCCCACGCCGGTCCCGGGCGCGTCTGTCCAGAGGGCGTCCCCTTCCCGCTTCCACCCCCCCGCGACATCCCCGTCGCCCGGCCCGAACCGGAGGACCGTCGCGGAGTGGACCTGCTTCAGGGTGCCCAGGACATCGGCCGACAGGGAGAACACCTCCCGCAGCCGTTCCCGCCGTCCGCGCCCCTCCACCGGGTCCACGCCGAGGAAGGCGTGGTAGATCCCCGGCACCCCGCGCAGCATCCGGGACTGCAGGAAATGGGGGAGCCTGGCGCAGGACACCCTACCCCTCCTCCCCGGGTCGGACCAAGGGTATCGCGCCGACCGCGGTCGCCCC
This sequence comes from Candidatus Deferrimicrobiaceae bacterium, assembly GCA_036390495.1. GTDB lineage: Bacteria > Desulfobacterota > Deferrimicrobia > Deferrimicrobiales > Deferrimicrobiaceae > JAGGAJ01. Next base: position 3,107 of record DASWBR010000015.1, read on the forward strand.
AAGCACCGCGGAGCGGAAGGCGTCGAACTCGGGCGGGTCGGGAACGGTGAACGAGATCGCTTCCCCCGATACAGGGTGCCGGAAGCCCAGGTGGAAGGCGTGGAGGAAGAAGCGGGAAACGGTGGAGGTGGGCGCCGCGGCTCCCTTCCGCAGCGGGATCTTCCGGGAGCGGCCGTAGACGTCGTCGCCCACGATCGGGCAGCCGAGATGGGCGCAGTGGACCCGTACCTGGTGGGTCCGGCCGGTTTCCAGGCGGAACTCGAGGAGGGAAAAGGGGCCGAACGCCTCGAGTCGCCGGTAGCGCGTCACCGCGACGCGGCCCCCGGCGGGGAGGACGGCCATCTTCTTCCGCTGCACGGGGTGCCGGCCGATCCGGGTGGATACCGTGCCTTCCTCCCGCGGCGGCGCCCCGAAGACGATCCCGTGGTACCTCCGGTCCATGGAGTGGGAAGACAGCTGGGCGGAGAGACCGTGGTGGGACGCGTCGGTCTTCGCCACCACGAGGATGCCGGAGGTGTCCCGATCGAGGCGGTGGACGATGCCGGGACGGGCCACGCCCCCGATTCCGGACAGGGAGCCGGGCCGGGAGAGGAGGGCGTTCACCAGGGTCCCTCCCGGATGCCCCGGCGCGGGGTGTACCACCATCCCCGCGGGTTTTTCCAGCACGAGCAGCCAGGAATCCTCGTGGAGCACCCGGAGGGGAACGTCTTCCGGCTCGAGGTCGAGGGGCACGGCGGCGGGTACCTCGACAACCAGGGGCTCCCCTCCCCGGAGACGGACGGCGGGACGGGCCGGAGCGCCGGAGAGGAGCACGCGCCCCTCCTCGATGAGCCGGCGGGCGCGGACCCGGGAGAGCCCCGGCAACGCCTCCGGCAGGTACCGGTCGAGCCGCTCCCCCGCCCGCCCCGGCGGGACCGTCAGCCGGTGCGTCCCGGCCGGCGCGTCCGGCACCTACCAGACCTTGGAAGGGATGCGCCCCGTGGGCTTCACGAGCAGGTCCACCAGCGCGAAGTTGAAGAAGTTGGTGCTGCGGGCGATCTCGGGGTCGACGCGGCTCAGGTAATAGCTGCGACCCTCCTCGATCTCCTCGCTCAGCAGATCGAAAAGCGTGTCGTTCCCGATCCCCTCCTCCACTTTCTTGGCGTTGTACAGGGCTATGTCCGACACCACCGCCCGGGCGATCCGCCGTGCCACGTCCAGATCCTTCACCACCGCCATCGTGTGACCCTCCCCATGTCTGTCAGCTCTTGTATCGGAGCGCCACGTACAGCTGCGTCCCGTCCCGGTATACAAGGGCGGTGGCCGGCACTCCCTTCGGCAGGCGCGATACCGCCTTCCGGTACGCCTCGACTCCCGTCACGGCCTCCCGGTTCAGCGCGATGAGGATGTCCCCCTCCCGGAGCCCGCCTTCCCACGCGGGGCTCGCGGTCTCCACGAAGGTCACTTCCACGCCGCCCGCGAGCTCCATCTCCCGAAGCAGCCGCGCGGGGACCGCGCTCACGGAGATCCCGAGGGGATCCACCAGTTCCCTGCTCGGCGGCCGGCGGCTTTCCGCCTGCCCCTCCGCCTCCTCGACGGTAACGGTCGCGGCGACCCGCCTCCCCTCCCGCAGGAATTCGAGGGGAATCGACGTCCCTGGCTTCGTGTCCGCCACCTGTTTCTGGAACTCCTTCACGCCCCCCAGGCGGGCCTTTCCGTACGCGACGAGAATGTCCCCCGGGCGCAGGCCGACCTTCTCCGCCGGGCTGCCCGGGACAACCCGGTTCACGAGGATCCCCTTCTCCCCCTTCGCCCCGAACGCCTCGGCAAGCTCCGGGGAGAGGGACTGGCTCCCAACGCCCAGCCACCCCCTTCGAACGGCACCGTGGGCCGCGAGCTCCTGCTCCACCGCCATCACGGTGTTGATCGGGATGGCGAACCCGATCCCCTGCCCGGCGGTCACCATGGCGGTGTTGATCCCCACGACCTCGCCGCGG
>DASWBR010000016.1:0-1584 GCA_036390495.1 Candidatus Deferrimicrobiaceae bacterium
GTCCCCGTCATCTCCACCGGCGCGATCTCCCTGGACGCCGCCCTCGGCATCGGCGGGATCCCGAGGGGGAGGGTGACCGAGATCTTCGGCCCGGAGTCGTCCGGGAAGACCACCCTGGCGCTCCACATCATCGCGGAAGCCCAGAAGAACGGGGGGATCGCCGGCTTCGTCGACGCGGAGCACGCCCTCGACCTGGCGTACGCGCGGAAACTCGGAATCTCCACCGAGGACCTCCTCATCTCCCAGCCCGACACGGGGGAGCAGGCGCTGGAGATCGCGGAGATGCTCGTCCGCAGCGGCGCGCTCGACGTGCTGGTGGTCGACTCCGTCGCCGCCCTCGTGCCGAAGGCGGAGATCGAGGGGGAGATGGGGGACGCCCACATGGGGCTCCAGGCGCGGCTGATGTCCCAGGCGCTGCGCAAGCTCACCGGGACGATCAGCAAGTCCCAGACCTCCGTCATCTTCATCAACCAGATCCGCCAGAAGATCGGCGTCATGTTCGGCAACCCGGAAACCACCACGGGCGGGAACGCCCTGAAATTCTACGCTTCCGTGCGGCTGGACATCCGGCGGGTCGCCCAGATCAAGAAGGACGACGACGTCATCGGGGGCCGGACGCGGGTCAAGGTGGTCAAGAACAAGCTTGCCCCTCCGTTCCGCGAGGCAGAGTTCGACATCCTCTACGGCGAGGGGATCTCCCGCGAGGGGGACATCCTCGATCTTGGCGCGGAGCTCGACATCGTGGAGAAGAGCGGCGCGTGGTACTCTGTCGACGGCGAGCGGATCGGGCAGGGGCGGGAGAACGCCCGGGTGTTCCTGAAGGAGCACCCGGAAATGGCCGCTGCCCTGTCGAAGAAGATCCTGGCCCGGTACGGGATCGGGGAAGGCGGCAAACCCGCGGCGGAAGGAGCGTGATGCCTTGGAGCTGAACGACATCCTGAAGGTGGCGTCCAAGCACGGCGCCTCGGACGTCCACCTCAAGGTGGGACTTCCCCCCATCTTCCGGATCAACGGGAAACTCGTGCCCCTCAAGGTCCCGGACCCGCTGAAGACCGAAGACCTCGAGGCGATGACCCGGCTCATCTTCCGGGAGGGGCAGCAGGACCGCTTCGACCGGCACCACGAGCTGGACTGCGCCTACAGCGTCCAGGGGCTGGGCCGGTTCCGCGTCAACGTCTTCCAGCAGCGGGGGACGATCGGAATCGTGCTGCGGATCGTGCCCGTCGGCGTGAAGACCTTCGAGGACCTCCACCTCCCCAAGGTGCTGGAGAAGGTCGCCCTGGAGGAACGGGGGATGATCCTGTGCACCGGGACGACGGGGTGCGGCAAGTCGACCACCCTCGCCGCCATGGTGCAGTTCATCAACACCCGCCGGAGCTGCCACATCATGACGATCGAGGACCCGATCGAGTTCCTGCTGCGGGACAACAAGAGCATCATCAACCAGCGCGAGCTCGGGGTGGACACCACGTCCTTCGCGGACGCGCTGAAGAGCGCCCTCCGGCAGGACCCGGACGTCATCCTGGTGGGGGAGATGCGCGACCTGGAGACGATCGAGACCGCGATCACCGCGGCGGAGACCGG
>DASWBR010000017.1:0-6536 GCA_036390495.1 Candidatus Deferrimicrobiaceae bacterium
GGAGATGGTGATGCCGGGGGACAACGTGCAGATGTCGATCGAGCTGATCACCCCGGTGGCGATGGAGAAGGAGCTGCGGTTCGCGATCCGGGAGGGGGGCCGCACGGTGGGCGCCGGCGTCGTCTCGGAGATCGTCGAGTAGGAAACCAGAAACCCGGAAGGGGCGGAGCGGAAGATGCGGGACATCATCACCCTGGCGTGCGCGGACTGCAAGAACCGCAACTACACGACCACCAAGAACAAGAAGACCACGCCCGACAAGCTCGAGCTGAGGAAATATTGCCCGACGTGCCGCAAGCACACCGCGCACAAGGAGACCAAGTAGCCGGAGAACGGGCGAAGGCCAGTAGCTCTAACGGCTAGAGCAGCGGACTCCAAATCCGCGGGTTGGGGGTTCGAATCCCTCCTGGCCTGCCATCCCCATCCGGATACAGGAGCAGTCCCATATGGCGAAGTCGATCAAGGAAAGGCTGCTGGAGCGGCTTCCGGGAACCCGGTCCACCTCCGACGACGGGCGCTCCGGCGGCCCACCCGTCGGCATCGGACAGAAGGTCGCCGGATTCTTTCAGGAGTTCAAGACGGAGATGAAGAAGGTCACCTGGCCCGGCCGGAAGGACACCGTCGCCTCCACGGCGGTGGTCATCGTCACCGTCCTGGTCATCGTGGCGTTCCTCGGCCTGGTGGACTTCGCCCTGGGGAAGGTCGTCCAGTCCATCCTGAGCTTTTAACCCCTCCCAAGAGGAAACGATGGCGAAAGAGTGGTTCGTCGTTCATACCTATTCCGGGTATGAGAAGAAGGTCCGGGAATCCCTGCTGAACCGCATCGCGACGGAGGGGATGCAGGACCGTTTCGGCGACGTCCTGATCCCCGCCGAGACGGTGGTGGAGATGAAGAAGGGGAAGAAGAAGACGGGGACCCGCAGCTTCTTCCCGGGATACCTGCTGGTCCAGATGGAACTCGACGAGGGGACCTGGCACCTCGTCCGCCACACCCCCAAGGTCACCGGGTTCGTCGGCGGCCAGCACCCGGCCCCCATCCCGGAGTCCGAGGTGGAGGACATCAAGTCCCAGATGGTCGAGGGGCGGCTGAAGCCCAAGCCCAAGATCACCTTCTCGGAGGGGGAAAGCGTGCGGGTGATCGACGGCCCCTTCTCGAACTTCAGCGGCACCGTGGACAGCATCAAGCCGGACAAGGGAAAGGTGGTCGTCCTGGTCTCCATCTTCGGGAGGGCGACCCCCGTCGAGCTCGATTTCACGCAGGTGGAAAAAGCGTAGCGTCCCGCACCGGGAGGCGAAGGAGAAGCCATGGCGAAGAAGGTCGTTGCCCAGATCAAGCTGCAGATCGTGGCCGGGAAGGCGAACCCCTCGCCCCCCGTGGGGCCGGCCCTCGGGCAGCACGGCGTGAACATCATGGAGTTCTGCAAGGCGTTCAACGCGAAGACGGCCTCCCAGGAGGGGATGGTCATCCCCGTGGTGATCACCGTGTTCGCGGACCGCTCCTTCACCTTCATCACGAAGACGCCGCCGGCGTCGGTCCTGCTGCTGAAGGCCGCCGGGCTGGAGAAGGGGAGCAAGACGCCCAAGCGGGAGAAGTGCGGAAAGATCTCCCGGGACAAGGTGGAGGAGATCGCGAAGCTGAAGATGCAGGATCTGGACGTGAAGGATCTGGCCGCGGCGATCAAGACGATCGAGGGGACGGCGCGCAGCATGGGGCTGGACGTCGTCTGACCCGGGCCGGAAGGAAACCAAACGACGCCCGGCGCGCATGCCCCGGGCGGGAAGGGAGGGGGAAATGCCGAGACGCGGGAAACAGTACCTGGAAGCACGGGGCAAGGTGAACAGGGAGGCAAAGTACTCTCTCGACGAAGCGCTGGACCTTCTCAAGGAGACGGCCCGGGCGAAATTCGACGAGACGGTCGAGGTCGCGATGCGGCTGGGGGTCGACCCGAAATACCCGGACCAGCAGGTCCGGGGGTCGGTGGTCCTGCCCCACGGCACCGGAAAGGGCGTACGCGTCCTCGTGTTCGCGAAGGGAGAGAAGGAGAAGGAGGCCCTGGAGGCCGGCGCCGACTTCGCGGGGAGCGACGAGCTGATCGCGAAGATCCAGGGCGGCTGGCTCGATTTCGACAAGGCCGTGGCCACCCCGGACGTCATGGGCGCGGTGGGGCGCATCGGGAAGCTCCTCGGGCCGCGGGGGCTGATGCCGAACCCGAAGGTCGGGACCGTCACCTTCGACGTGGCGCGCGCCGTGCGGGACCTGAAGGGCGGGAAGGTGGAGTTCCGGGTCGACAAGACGGCGACGCTCCACGCCGGCATCGGGAAGGTGAGCTTCGGGAAAGAGAAGATCCGGGAGAATTTCCTGACCTTCTTCGAGGCGATCCAGAAGGCGAAGCCTTCCGGGGCCAAGGGAACCTACATCCGCACCCTGTCGGTGTCCACCACGATGGGGCCCGGGATCAAGCTGAACACCAGCTCGCTGGTAGCCGCAAAGTAGTTTGCTCTTTGCAATACCGGAAACTTCCTTTGTCAAAGACCGCGGGTTCGCCGGCGGCGACCAAGGGGGCGAGGGCTTTCGGCCTCGCCCGGCCCGCGCAGACAAAGGGGAGCCGCCCGGACGGATGCACGAGGATCCATTCCGCGCCGCGCCCCATTTCCTTTGACGGGGGTTTCGTCATAGACCAATTCTTTCCAGAGGAAAGGGGGAAACGGACGCGGTGAAGAAAACGGGCAAGACAGAGGCGGTCGAAGCGTTGAAAGGCGCCATCGCGGCGCAGCGCGGCGCCGTGGTCGCGGAGTACCGGGGGATGACGGTCGCCGAGATGACCGCCCTCCGGAAGAAGCTGAGGGAGGCCAGGGCCGAGTTCAAGGTGGTCAAGAACACCATGATCCGGCTGGCCGCCAAGGGTACCCCGTTCGAGCAGCTCACCGGGCACTTCAAGGGCCCCACGGCGGTGGCGTTCACCCACGGGGACCCGGTGGCGCTGGCCCGCGCGATGAAGGAGTTCTCCGCCGGGAGCCCCAAGATCACGCTCCGGGCGGGGTTCCTCGACGGGCGGGTCCTGTCCGCAGCGGAGGTCAAGGACCTGGCCGACGTGCCGTCCCGCGAGGTGCTCCTCTCGCGGCTGGCCGGCGGTCTCTCCTCCCCGATCACCCGGCTGGTCCAGGCGCTCTCCGGGCCGCAACGCAAGCTGGTCTACGCGCTGGACTCCATACGCCGGCAGAAGCCCGCGGAAGCGACCGCGGGATAACCCCGACAACCCAAAGAATCCCAAGGAGGATCTCGCGAAATGGCCGCAATGAGCAAGGAAGAGTTCATCGGAATGATTGAGGGGATGACCGTCCTCGAGCTGCACGAGATCGTGAAGGCCCTCGAGGAGCGGTTCGGCGTGACGGCGGCGGCGCCCGCCATGGCGTTCGCGGCGGCCGGCGCGGCGGCCGGCGCGGCGGCACCCGCCGCGGAGGAGAAGACGGAGTTCGACGTCATCCTCACCGGCTTCGGCAGCAACAAGATCCAGGTCATCAAGGTGGTCCGCGAGCTGACCGGGCTGGGCCTGAAGGAGGCCAAGGACCTGGTCGAGGGCGTGCCCAAGCCGCTGAAGGAAGCGGTCGCCAAGAAAGACGCGGAGGACATGAAGAAGAAAATCGCGGAAGCCGGGGGGACGGCGGAGATCAAGTAGCCGCCGTCGCCAGCGTTCGCAACCGCGGGGGGCGGGAAATCCGCCCCCCGCCTCACACTGCTCCACCCCCGGGGTGACACGATGGCCTATCTGGATTACCGGAACCGGATCAAGCGGGTCGACTTTTCGAAGAACGAGCAGGTCCAGGAGATACCGAACCTCATCGAGGTCCAGCAGGAGTCGTACCTGGACTTCCTGCAGGCCGACATCCCGCCGGAGAAGCGACGCGAGATCGGGCTCCAGGCGGTCTTCCGCGGGATTTTCCCCATCACGGACTACAACGGTCGCGCCTCGCTGGAGTTCCTCTCCTACGCGATCGGCGAGCCGAAGTGGTCCGAGGAGGAGTGCCGCGAGCGGGGGATGACGTTCGCCGCCCCCATCAAGGTCACCGTCCAGCTCGTCATCTTCGACGTGGACGAGAAGACGGGGGCGCGGACGATCCGGGACGTCAAGGAGCAGGAGGTCTTCTTCGGGGAGATCCCGCTCATGTCGGAACGGGCCACCTTCATCATCAACGGCACCGAGCGGGTCATCGTCAGCCAGCTGCACAGGTCGCCGGGGGTGTTCTTCGAGCACGACAAGGGGCGCTCCCACGCCTCCGGGAAGGTCCTCTTCTCGGCCCGGATCATCCCGTACCGCGGCTCCTGGCTCGACTTCGAGTTCGACCACAAGGACCAGCTCTTCATCAAGATCGACCGGAAACGGAAGTTCCCCATCGCCGTCCTGCTGCGCGCCTTCGGCCGCAGCACCGAGGATCTCCTCCGCACCTTCTACGACGTGGAGGAGGTGGACATCGACGGGGACCGGTGCAGCAAGGAGTTCCGGCCGGAGCTGATGGTCGGGCTGAAGATGCTCGTCGAGGTCCGGCACCCGGAACGCCCGGGCGAGGTGGCCTTCAAGAAGGGGATCAAGGTTTCCAAGAAACGGGTCGAGCGGTACGCCCGCGAAGGGCTGAAGTTCGGCCGGATCGCCCTGCCGGTGGAGGAGCTGATCGGGAAGGTGGTCGTCACCGACCTGGCGGACCCGGCGACCGGGGAAGTGCTGGTCGAGTGCGGGCAGCAGGTCACCGAGGAGATCCTCGCCACCCTGCGGGAGAAGAAGGTGCGGCGCCTCTCGGTCTTCACCCTGGAGAACGCGGACCGGGCGATCTGGGAGGGGCTCGTCACCGACAAGATCCGGGGACGGGACGAGGCGCTGAAGGAGATCTACAAGAAGATGCGCCCCGGGGACCCCCCCACGAAGGAAGCCGCCGAGTCGCTGTTCGAGAACATGTTCTTCAACCCGGAGCGGTACAGCCTCTCCCGGGTCGGCCGCCTGAAGCTCAACCACAAGCTCGGGATCCCCGCGGGGGAGCTGGAGAACACCGTGCTGACCCAGGAGGACATCCTCCGGGTGATCCGGTATCTCATCGGCCTGAAGAACGGCGTCGGCGAGGCGGACGACATCGACAACCTGGGAAACCGCCGCGTCCGGACGGTGGGCGAGCTCATCGAGAACCAGTTCCGCATGGGGCTGATCCGCGTCGAGCGGGCCATCCGCGAAAAGATGGGGCTCCAGGACATCGAGACGCTGATGCCCCACGACATCATCAACGCGAAGCCCGTCTCCGCGGTGATCAAGGAGTTCTTCGGCTCCTCCCAGCTCTCCCAGTTCATGGACCAGACCAACCCGCTCTCCGAGGTGACGCACAAGCGGCGCGTCTCGGCGCTCGGGCCGGGAGGGCTCACCCGGGAGCGCGCGGGGTTCGAGGTCCGCGACGTCCACCCCACCCACTACGGGCGCATCTGCCCGATCGAGACCCCGGAAGGTCCGAACATCGGGCTCATCGCGTCGCTGTCGACCTTCGCCCGGATCAACGAGTTCGGGTTCATCGAGACCCCGTACCGGGTGGTGAAGAACTCGGTCGTGACGAAGGACATCGTCTTCCTGTCCGCGATGGAGGAGGAGCGGCACGTCATCGCGCAGGCGAACGCCGCCGTGGACCCCCGCACCGGGAGGTTCCTGCAGGACGTCGTCATCGCGCGGCAGGGCGGCGAGTTCGCCATGGTGCGATCCGCGGACGTCACCCTGATGGACGTTTCGCCGAACCAGCTGGTCTCGGTGGCCGCCTCCCTCATCCCGTTCCTCGAGCACGACGACGCGAACCGGGCCCTCATGGGGTCCAACATGCAGCGGCAGGCGGTCCCGCTCCTGCGCACCGAGCCCCCCTTCGTGGGGACCGGGATGGAGGCTGTGGTCGCGCGGGATTCCGGGGCGGCGGTGGTGGCGCGGCGCAGCGGCACGGTCGAATCCGCCGACGCCCGGCGGATCGTCATCCGGTCGGAGGAGCCCGACGCCTCCGGGAAGTACGGGGCGGACATCTACACGCTGGTGAAGTTCCGCCGCTCGAACCAGAACACCTGCATCAACCAGAAGCCGATCGTCACCCTCGGCCAGAAGGTCCAGGCGGGGGAGGTGATCGCGGACGGCCCGGCCACCTCCGAGGGAGAGCTCTCCCTCGGGCGGAACGTCCTGGTGGCCTTCATGCCGTGGGGGGGGTACAACTTCGAGGACTCCATCCTGATCTCCGAGAAGATCGTCAAGGAGGACATCTTCACCTCGATCCACATCGAGGAGTTCGAGTGCATCGCCCGGGAGACCAAGCTCGGCAAGGAGGAGATCACCGCGGACATCCCGAACATCAGCGAGGAGTCCCTGAAGGATCTCGACGAGAGCGGGATCATCCGCATCGGGGCCCGCGTGAAGCCGATGGACATCCTCGTGGGGAAGGTGACCCCGAAGGGCGAGACCCAGCTCTCCCCGGAGGAGAAGCTCCTTCGGGCGATCTTCGGGGACAAGGCGGGGGACGTGAAGGACTCC
>DASWBR010000018.1:0-4704 GCA_036390495.1 Candidatus Deferrimicrobiaceae bacterium
GGCCGCGCGGGGGACCTGCTTCCTCACCGGCTACCCCGCTGCGCTCGGCGCGATGGCGCGGCGGCGCCCCGGAAGACCGGAGGTGTCGGAACGGTTCGAGGGGTTCGCGGGGGGAGTCGAGCTCGTCAACGGGTACGAGGAACTGACCGACGCCGGCGAGCAGGAGGAGCGGCTGGCCATGCTGGCGGAACGGCACCGGCGCCGGACCGGCCAGGAACTCCCGGTCGATCCGGGGTTCCTCGAGGCGCTCCGCCGGGGTCTCCCTCCCTGCGCAGGCGCGGCGCTGGGGGTGGACCGCCTCGTCATGCTCCTGCTGGGGAACGACGACATCGCGGACGGGATGTACCGGTGAATTCCCCCGGCGTCCTCCTCTTCGTGCTCTCCTTCGGGCACATGTGCACCGACATCGTGCAGGGGGCCCTCCCGGCGCTCCTGCCGTTCCTGAAGGAACGGTTCGCCCTCTCGTACGCCGTCACCGGGACGCTGCTGATGGCGGCGCACCTGACCTCCTCCGTGATCCAGCCCCTCTTCGGGTACATGACGGACCGGAGGCCGTTCCCGTTCCTGATGCCGCTGGGGTGCGCCGTCACCGGCCTCGGCGTGGCGCTGGTCCCCCACTCGCCGACCTTCTGGTGGCTGGTGGCGTTCGTCATGTTCACGGGGCTGGGGACGGCGGCGTTCCACCCGGAGGGGTTCAAGGCGACGGCGTGCATCGCCTCCGAGCGGCGCGCCACGGGGATGTCCCTCTTCTCCGTGGGCGGAAACCTGGGGTTCGCCATCGGCGCCCCCGCGGCGATCTTCCTCGTGTCCGGCCACGGGCTCCCGGCGGCGTCGGCCCTCGTCGTCCCGGCGGCCGTGGCGGCGCTCCTCTTCCTCCCCGCCCTGCCGGCCATCCGGAACCGGATCCTGTCCGCGTCCGTCGCCCCTCGGAGGAGCGGGCAGGGCGCCGTGGATCGCCCGCTGTACGCCGTCTCCCTCATCGTCCTGATCGTGGTGCTGCGCTCCTGGACCCAGCTCGGTCTGGCCACGTACATCCCATTCCTCTACCAGGCGAAGCTTTCGAGCGACCCCGCCTACGTCGCGACTCTCCTCTTCCTCTTCCTCGGCTCGGGCACGGTCGGCACCGTGATCGGCGGGCCGCTGGCGGACCGGTTCGGCCACCGCCGGTTCCTCTTCGGTTCCCTCGTCCTGCAGATCCCCCTCGTCTTCCTGTTCCTCCACGCTAAGGGGTGGACCGTGTTCGCACTGGCGGCGCTGCTGGGGGGGACGATCGTCTCCACCTTCTCCGTCACGATCGTGATGGCGCAGGAGCTGTTCCCGAGGCGGATGGCCACCGCTTCGGGGGCCATCGCGGGGTTCGCGATCGGCACCGGCGGCGTCGGGGTCACGCTGCTGGGCGCGGTGGCGGACCGGTACGGCGTCCCGTCGGCGACGAACCTCGTCAACCTCCTCCCCGCCCTCGGCGCCGCCCTCGCGCTGCTCCTCCCCTTGCCGTGGGGTGGCGCAGGACACTCCGCCCCTTCCTCCCGGGTTTGAACCAGGAGTTTCCCGCCGAAAGGTAAAGCATACGGCGCGAGGGGTGCAACCTCTGTCCTCCCTCCTGCGGTCTCCATTTCCTCGTATCTCCCCGAACGGAATCAGTATTCATCGCCCCCCCCCTGTTCCCGGCAATCTCCGTCGCACCCCTGTCTGCCCGGGGGACCTCGTGCACCCTCCGCACTGAAAATAAATCCCTATTCGTTTCAACCGGATCACCCGCGACAGACGTGGGCGGCCCGCATCCGGAATATTTATTGCGTAAATACCCGTGTCTGCAGGGTGTGCGCGTCGTTCGTCAATGCATCGGTCAACAACTGCCGCAAGGCAGTTTTCCCGGGAGGCGACGTGTCATGGCGGACCATGGGATTTCTTCGAAAGCGGAGGAAAAGCGCGTCGCCCGGTACATGCAGGAGATCCGGGACATCGCGAAAGCAGGGTTGAGCCGGAGGGAACTCTTCCGGATGGGGCTGGTGATGGGCGCAGGCGGCGCGGCGGCTCTCCAGGGGGCGCGGAACTTCAGGCCCTACTGGGCCCACGCGGAGTCGCTTCCGTTCCGGAGCCCGCGGAACACCCCGTTCGTCGATCCTCTCCCCATCCCGCCCGTGATGAGGCCGGTCACCCTGAATCCGGCCCCGACCAAGGGGACAAATCCCGTCCGGTCGGCGGTCACCGGGTTCACGGAGGCTAGGCGCCCCGACCATCAGCGATGGGAGCAGTTCCCCCCGTTCACGATGTACGAGAGCATCGAGAAGGCGGTCCCGCACGATTTCTACCCGGACATCGACGGAGTGCCGCCCTCCACCGTCTGGACCTTCGTCGAGGCGTCGACGGGGGCCGCCGGCCCCCTCCGGATCAAGGCGCGGTACGGGGAGCCGGTCCTCCACCGGATCCACAACGACCTTCCGCCCGATAACGGGGGATTCGGGATCAACCAGACCTCCACGCATCTCCACAACGGGCACCTTCCCTCCGAATCGGACGGGGGGCCGCTCCATTTCTACGATGCCGGGCAGTTCAAGGATTACCACTGGCCCAACGTCCGGGCCGGCTTCTCCAGTACCCACCCGTGGAGCAGCTGGAACGGTCGGACCGTCCGCGGGGACGTCCGCGAGACGATGAGCTTCCTCTGGTTCCACGACCACATGCACGATTTCACCGCCCAGAACACGTACAAAGGGCTCGCCTCCCTGTACACCCTCTTCAGCGACGACATCAACCTGGACACCGACGATGAAACCACCGGGTTGCGGCTCCCCAGCGGGGAGTACGACATCCCCATGGTCTTCGCCGACAAGGTCTTCGACCCCCAGACGGGGCAGCTCTTCTTCGACCTGTTCAACCTGGACGGGATCCTCGGGGACAAGGACACGGTCAACGGGGTCATCCAGCCGTACCTGGAGGTCAAGCGGCGGAAGTACCGCTTCCGGTTCCTGGTCGGGGGACCCTCCAGGGTCTACGAATTTTTCCTGAGCAACGGCCAGTACTTCACCCAACTCTCCAGCGACGGGAACCTCCTGCCCCGTCCCCTGTTCCGCCGCAGCATACGGCTGGAGGTGGCGGAGCGGGTGGACGTGATCGTGGACTTCTCCAAGGCCGGGATCGGGGAAAAGATCTACCTGCAGAACCGACTGGAGATGGTGGACGGCCGGTCTCCCACGGGGAATATCATCGCCCCGACCCCACTCGTCGAGTTCCGGGTGACGGGGGACGCGAAGGACGACAGCCGTGTGCCGGTCACCCTCCTCGATCTGCCCAGCCGGAACGTCCCGATAGCAAGGAACCGGACCTGGAAGTTCGACCGGTCGGGGGGGGCCTGGTCGGTGAACGGCAGATTCTTCGATCCCGACGTGTTCAGCGCCCTTGTGAAGCGGGACACCGCGGAGATCTGGAACTTCGAATCGAGCGGAGGGTGGCTCCATCCGGGACATCCCCACATGGAGGAGTTCCAGATCCTGGACCGGGACGGGAAGCCGCCGCCCGTCGAGGAGGCGGGCCGGAAAGACATGCTGGGGGTCGGCGACAGCGTCTTCGGGACGGACAACTCGGGCAAGGCGCGGATCTTCATCCAGTTCCGCGACTGGCTGGGCGACTACCCGATGCACTGCCACAACACCGTGCACGAGGACCACGGCATGATGGTCCTGTTCAACGTCGTGGCCTGAAGGAGGGAAACGCCATGGACCGGAGACATTTCCTGGGAGGAGTGGCCGCCGCCACGCTCGGGTTCGCAACGCTTGCCACGTTGCCGGGTCCCCCGGACTCCCCGGGCAGGAGCGGTTTTGCCGAGACACCCTCCGCCGTGCGGCGGAGGAACCGGTTCCTCAACGTCGCCCTGACCACCCACGAAGGCAGGGAGGTCCGTTTCTACGACGACCTGATCAAGGGCAAGACCGTCCTGCTCAATTGCATGTACACGGTCTGCACGGCGGAGGCGATCTGTCCCCTGGGTACCGCGAACCTCGTGGAGGTCCAGGAAATGCTGGGACCCCGGGTCGGGAAGGATATATTCTTCTACTCCATCACCCTGGACCCGGAGAACGACACCCCGGGAGTGCTGGAACGCTACGCCAAGGCGTTCGGAGTGAAACCGGGGTGGGAGTTCCTCACGGGGGAAAAGGAGAACATCGAACGCCTGCGGCGCAACCTGGGTTACGCGAACCTCGACCCCGTAAAAGACAGGGATCCGTCCCAGCACAGCGGGATGGTCCGCTACGGGATAGAACCGCTGGAGCGGTGGGCCGCCTGCCCGATCCTGAGCCGGCCCAAGGCGATCGCCGGGTATCTTTCCTGGCTGGAGCCCGAGGGGGGACGGCCGACACCCGGATAATCGCGTCGCCTCTTGACAGGGCCGCCGCCGGTTTCCTACCATGGACGGGAACCGACTGAGCGCTCACTCGGCAGGAGGCGCCCGTGACCCGACGCACCCGGACCGTACCCCTCGCTTCCCTTCTTTTTCTGGCGGCCCTCGCAGCGCCAGCCTCTGCGGCCGACAACGTGGCCGCAGCCTCGCCCGGCGCACCGCCTCCCGCCGTCACCTGGACCCTCGAGGAAGTGGCCGATATCGCCCTGAAGAACCACCCGCTGGTGAAGCAGGCCAACGCAGACGTCGACGCGGCCGTGGCCCGGAAGGGACAGGCGGAGTCCGCCTGGTACCCGTTCATCAAC
>DASWBR010000019.1:0-10941 GCA_036390495.1 Candidatus Deferrimicrobiaceae bacterium
CGGACGATCGCGTGGAGGTCGGCGATCCCGTTCAGGGCTCCGAAGTGGGAGACCGTCTCGTACTCCGGGAGGTGACGGCCGCCGGGGTCGCTCTTCTTGCACTGGATCGGGCACCCGTAGCAGCCGTCCTTCTTCGCCCCGTACGCGGCCCGGATCGCGGGCCCGGAGTACGCCGGGGAATCCGCGAACACCGTGCGGCGGAAATTCTCCGTGGGCGCCATCCGCCGCTGCCGCATGAGGTCGACCAGCGCCGGCGTCCCGTATTCGGCGATTCCCAGTTCCCCGAAGATCACCGGGGAGGCGCGGAACAGGCGCAGGACGTCGGCACGCGCCCGGTCGAACCGCTCCCGGTCCGCCACGGGCGTGCGCAGGTCGCCGTCCACGGCCACGGCCTTGAGATTCTTCGCCCCCATCACGGCGCCCAGTCCCCCGCGTCCCACGGCGTTCCCCTCGCCCATCATGATGTTGGAGAAGAGGACGCCGTTCTCCCCCGCGGGTCCGATGGCCGCGACGCTCCCTCGCCCGGAGAGGGCGCTCACCGTCTCGCGGACGGTCTTCCCCCACAGCCGGTCCCCCGGGACGATCTCCTCCCCCGAAGGGGTGACGGCGAGCGCGACCGGGTGCGGGCTCTTCCCCTCGATCCGGATGGCGAGCAGCCCGGCGGCGCGCAGGCGGAAGGCGAAGCGGCCGCCGGCGGAGCAGTCGTACACCGTGCCGGTGAGAGGGGAGCGGGACACGACGGCAAGCCGCGCGGAGGTGGGCGCCGGCGTGCCGCACAGAGGCCCCGTGGCGAAGATCAGCGGCATCGCGGGGTCGTGCGGCGAGAGCCGGTGCCGCCCGCGGAGAAGGCGCACCCCGAGCCCCCGCCCGCCCAGGTAGTGGCGGAGAAATTCCGGCGGGATCCCCTCGCGCCGCGTCGCGCCCGTCGAGAGGTCCACCACGAGAAGCTGGTCCTGTTGCACCGTCACGCGGATGTCCTCTTCCACCGATCGTACCGCAGCAGCAGGAGCAGCCCCGGGATCGCCGCCAGGGCGCTGACGAGGAAATACGTCTCCCACCCGTACGCCTTGGCGAGAACGCCGGTGGGCGCCCCCGCGAACACGCGGGTGACCGCCATCAGGCTGGTGAGGAGTGCGTACTGCGTGGCGGTGAACCGCTTGTCGCACAGGCTCATGAGGAACGCTGCGTACGCCGCCGTCCCCATCCCGCTGCACAGGTTCTCGATCCCGATCGCCGCCACCATCATCGGGTAATGGTGCCCGAGCCGCGCGAGTGCGAAAAAGGAGAGAGTGGAGACGGACTGGAGGACGCCGAAGATCCAGAGGGACGCCTTCATGCCGGCGCGCGCGACGACGGCCCCTCCCGCGAGCGTCCCCGCGATGGTGGCGACCATCCCGAGCCCCTTCGTCACAGCCCCGATGTCGGTCTTTGTGAACCCCAGCTCGAGGAGGAAGGGGGTGGTCAGCGCCATGGCCATCACCACGTCGAGCTTGTAGAAGACGATGAAGAGGAGGATGACGGCCGCCCCGGGGCGGGCGAAGAACTCGAGGAACGGCTCGACCACCGCCTCCTTCAGCGTCCGCGGGGGCTTCCCCGGGATCTCCGGCTCGGGGGAGAGAAGCGACGCGGCGACCCCGACGGAGAGGGAGCCCGCCATCAGGAGGTAGACGAGGCGCCACGGCATCCGGTCGGCGAGGATCAGGGCGACGGCCCCCGAGGTGAGCATCGCCACGCGGTAGCCGAGGATGTGCACCCCCGCCCCCGGCCCCAGCTCCTCCGGCGCGAGGACCTCGGTCCGCCACGCGTCCACCACGATGTCCTGGGAGGCGCTGAAGAACGCCACCAGGAGGCACAGGACGGCGACCGCCCCCGGCGCCGCCTTGGGGTCGGAGAACGCCATCGCCGCCACGGCCACGACCAGCGCGGCCTGCGTCACCAGCATCCACCCCCGTCTCCGTCCGAGGAAGGGGGGGACGAACCGGTCCATGACGGGCGCCCAGAGGTACTTCACCGCGTACGGGAGGCCGACGAGGGAGAAGACGCCGATCACG
Source organism: Candidatus Deferrimicrobiaceae bacterium (assembly GCA_036390495.1). Classification (GTDB taxonomy): domain Bacteria; phylum Desulfobacterota; class Deferrimicrobia; order Deferrimicrobiales; family Deferrimicrobiaceae; genus JAGGAJ01. Next base: position 2,052 of record DASWBR010000019.1, read on the forward strand.
GCTAGGTCCACCCCCTCCGAGGCCATCCACGCCTGGAGGGTGGATCCGGTGAGCGCCAGGGGGATCCCCGAGGAGAACCCGAGGAGGAGGACGAAGAAGATCCGCCGGCTTCCGAAGGCGGCCAGGATCGCGGACATGGGGGGTATCGTACCACCGAATGAACAAAATACCGGCCGGGCTGTCTAACGGGTACAGGAAGGCCAAATCCGGTTATCGGAAAGGAGTCCTGCCATGGAACGCAAGCACCGCCGGGCCCCGGGCCCCGGGACATTCCTCATCGCATCGGCCATCCTTCTGCTCGGTGCGGCCGTGGCCACCGCCGCGATCGTGGACGTGGACGTCGTCGGAGACGGCCGGGGGACGTTGCCCGAGTACGAGGCGCCCGGCCGGGTGCGCCCGGCGGACACGAACAGGGCCTACGTGGAGGCGCTGCGGGGGGAACGGTACGCCGTCCGCGTGACGAACCGCACGGGGGTGCGGGTCGGGCTGGTGATCGCGGTGGACGGGCGCAACATCATCTCCGGGAAGAAGTCGCACCTTCGCCCCGACGAGCGGATGTACATCCTGCCGCCCCACGAATCCGCGACGTACGAGGGGTGGCGCACAGAGCGGGACACCGTGAACCGGTTCTACTTCACCGACCCGGGCGACTCCTACGCCGCGGCCTTCGGGGACCGCTCCGCGATGGGGGTGGTTGCCGTCGCCGTGTACCGGGAGAAGGAGATCCCGGTGACGTACGACAATCGGGAAAGCCGGGAGTGGAACCGGGCGCCGGCCCAGCGGGGAGGAACCCCGGGGGCGGAGTCGGCGGCCCCCCGCGCGGCCGCGCCGCACCGGAAGAGCGGCGACGCCGGGACCGGTTTCGGGGAGGAGCACTACTCCCCCGCGGTCCGCGTGGAATTCGAGCCGGAACGGCAGGTCGCCGAGCGCCACTTCCTGAAATACGAGTGGAAGGAGACGCTGTGCCGGAAGGGGGTCATCGACTGCCGTTGGTCCCGAAACCGGTTCTGGGACGACGACGGGTATGCGCCGTATCCGCCGGGCAGGGGGCGCGGAAGGTGACGCGCCGGCTCCCGGGCCGCTGACCGCAAAGTTTTCCTGACCATCACCGCTTCGCGCCGGCGCGCCCTTCGGGGCGCGTCGCCGTTTCCGGGTATTCTCCCGCCGCCCACGGGTTTCCCTGTCGAGAAAAATAATCGTTCCGGGTATTGACAAGCAATATATTTGGGAATATATTCCCAAATATGAAAAAGACGAATGCCATATATGCCGCCATCCTCCGGATCCTGCGGCCCCTGGCCCGGCTGCTCCTCCGGAACGGGGTCCCGTACGGGACGTTCGCCGACCTGGCCAAGAGGGTCTACATCGAGGTGGCCACGGAGGAGTTCGGGATCCCGGGGCGGAAGCAGACGCACTCCCGGGTTTCCGTGCTGACCGGGCTTTCCAGGAAGGAGGTGCTCCGCGTGAGCCGGCTCCCGCGGCCGGACGACGCCGCGGCGGCCGACCGGTACAACCGGGCGGCGCGGGTGATCTCCGGCTGGGTGCGCGACGGGCGGTACGGGGACGGGGCAGGGAACCCTGCGCCTCTGATGCTGGAGGGGGAAGGGACCGACTTCGCGGGTCTTGTGAAGGAATACAGCGGAGACGTTCCCGTCCGGGCGATCCTGGACGAGCTCCTGCGGGTGGGCGCCGTGGAGAAGTGCGAGGACGGGAAAGTGCGCCTCGTCGCGAGGGCGTACATCCCTTCGACCGGGGAAGAGGAGAAGATCGGCATCCTGGGGGCCGACGTCTCCGAGCTCGTCGGCACGATCGACCACAACCTGCAGGCCGCGCCGGGGGAAACGTTCTTCCAGCGGAAGACGATGTACGACAACCTCCCGGAAGAGGCGGTGGAGGAGCTCCGCAAGGAGATCGCGGCGCGCGCGGAGGCGTTCCTCGAGCAGACGGACCGCCGGCTGGCGGAGAAAGACCGGGACGTCAACCCGACCGTTTCCGGCACGGGCCGCCGGCGCGCGGGGATGGGGATCTTCTGGTTCGAAGACAGGGGGAAGGGGGGGCAGTGACCATGGGAAAGGGCGTTTTGCAACGGATGGCCGGATACCTGCAGGACCTTTGGATCTCCGGGGAAGCGAACCCGCATACCCGGGGTGGGGGAACGGACAGAAGGCAGGCAAGGCTGGTCGCGATCGACGGCAGCAAGGGAATTTCGGGGTGGGACGGCATCGAACGGAGAATACCTCGCGCGGTGATCGGAATACCGTACTCGTCGGACGCCGCCGAAAACACGGACCCGGAAACGGAGGAGAAGACCATGAAACGGATCGGGATGTACATTTTCACGATGGGCCTCGTCGCGGCGGCGGCGATGATCCTCGCGGCGTGCGGCGGGGGGGGCGGAACCACGAGCTCGGCGGGCGGCACGACCGGCACGGCGGTCGTATCGACCGGGACGATTACCAAGGGAAGCGTGATCCTGAACGGGGTACGCTTCGAGGACACGGCGGCCAACATCACGGCGGACGACACCCCGAAGACGGCGGCGTTCCTCCAGTCCGGGATGACGGTCAAGCTGAAGGGGCGCCGGAACGATGACGGCGTCACCGGTACCGCGGACCAGGTCGAGGTGGAGAACGAGGTGCGGGGTACCATCACGGGCAAGGGGACGGATTCGTTCACCGTCCTCGGTCAGACGGTGTTCGTGGACGGCGGGACGGTGTTCGCCAACGTGGCGAATTTCGCGGCCCTCGCCGTGGATGATGCCGTCGAAGTGCACGGGAGCCGGGATGCCGCGGGCGCGATCCGCGCCACCCGCGTGGAGCTTTTCGGCGGAGCGGTCGTGGATGAACTTCGCGGGATCGTCGCCGGGAAGGACGTCTCGCCGGGACCGGGGACGTTCACCATCGGCGGCGCGGCGTTCACGTACGACAACACCACGGTGATCGTGGGCGGGACCACCTTCAGCAACGGCGACCTCGTGGAGGTGCACCTGAACGGTGCGGCCGCGACGCGGATCGAACTCGAGGACGCAGAGGACAACGAGTTCGACCCCGCCGAGGGGCAGGAGATCGAGGTCGAAGGGTACGTGTCGGGCTGGACCGCCACGCCGGGGAACTTCCAGGTCGGCGGGCAGAAGGTCCAGACCACATCCTCCACGCGGTACGAGGGAGGACTGAGCGGCGACCTCGCCAACGACGTCAAGGTTGAGGCCGAGGGGCATTTCCGGACCTCGGACGGAACCCTGGTCGCGGACAAGATCAAGTTCAAGGACTCGGTCCGCTTCGAGACTAACGTCGAGAGCAAGACATCGACCAGCCTGAACGTCCTCGGTAGGGAAGTCCAGGTGACCTCAAAGACCAAGAACGGCAGCCTTCTCTCCACCCTGAACGTGGGGGACGGCGTCAAGATCCGCGCATTCCTGAACCAGGACAACGTCACGTTCACCGCAACGGAACTTGCGACAACCAATGCGGTTGATCCCGACCGTCACATCATCCAGGGGCTCGTGATCTCCGCGAGTAACCCAACGATCGTCCTTATCAAGGGAACGGGCGGGTTCACAGTCGATACGACCGGGCTTTCGGATGCGAATTTCAAGGACGACAACGATGCCTCGATCGGCCGGGCGGCATTCTTCTCCGCCCTCAAGCCGGGGCAGACGGTCGTCAAGGCGAGGGGGACCCCCGGCTCCGGTACACTGACCGTCGCGCCCCCGGATGGAGAAGTGGAGATCGAGTGAGACGTTGAGGGGAAACTCCGGAAGGGGACCGGACCCTCGGGTCCGGCCCCCGGACCGGCGGAACGTGGAACCGATCCGTTATCGATGTGCATCGGGATGGAAGGGAAAATGGATCGTGAAGGAAGCAGGCAACCAGGAACGATTCTGATGAAGGCTGTGGACGATTCTTCCGTGCGCCCGGGCGTTGGATGCGGAAGCGGCAGTGAGGAGGGATGGGCATGAGATTCCGGAGGAAGCAAACAGCGCTTTGGACGGCCCTCGCCCTCCTTTCCGTGACGGGGCTAGCCGCCTGCGGCGGCGGCGGAACGACGGTCGCCGGGGGCGGCAGCGGCGGCACCGGGGTCGTCGCCATCGGCTCGATGACCAAGGGGAGCGTGAAGACGAACAACGTGAACTTCGTCGCGTCGTCGACCGCGAAGATCCGCCAGGAGGACAACGGCGTGATCGTCGAGGTGCAGGCAAACCCTGCCAACGAGGACAGGCTCCTGCGGAACGGTATGACGGTCAAGGTGAAGGGGCGGATCAACGACAACCCCGCCACGGCGGAGGTCGAGGGCGAGTTCGACAAGATCAAGCCCGAGCCCGAGGCGAGAGGACGAATGGAACGGAAGAACACCGGGACCAACGGGATCGACGACTTCTTCGTCAACGGCCGGCACGTCTTCACGGACGACAACACGGCATTCGAGGACCGGTCGGTTTCGGGGACATTCACTGTGATCGCGTTCGACAACCTCTCCAACACCCAGAACGTCGAGGTTCACGGCGGGCTGGACGACGCCGGGAACATCCGCGCGACCCGCGTGGAACGGCGTAACGACAATCCCAACGACGACATCAAGGGAACGGTTTCCGCGCTCGTTCCCGGGACCTCGTTCACACTGACCTACGGCGCGGCCTCCTTCACGGTGACCTACCCCGGTGCCACGGTGACCCCGGCGGGGGCTTCCGTCGTGAACGGGAGCTTCGTCGAGGTGTACGGCACGTTCACTCCCGGCACGCCTCCCACGTTCACGGCCACGAGGGTCCACATCGAGGACCTCGAGGACGTCGAGTTCGAGCCGGCGGAGGGGCAGGAGCAGCGCGTCGAAGGGTATGTCAGCGGATACAGCAACGATCTCCACAACTTCCTGGTCGGCAACACCCCGGTGGATGCCTCCTCGGCGGCGTTCACCGGCGGTTCGGCGCTCGACCTGGCCAACGGCGTCAAGGTGGAGGCGGAGGGGCACCATTCCGCCGGAAAGCTGATCGCCAGCAAGATCGAGTTCAAGCGGTCCCGCATCGTCCTCGAGGGGCTTCCCTCCGGACGGACCGCCACCCAGGTTACCGTCGCGGGCGAGGTCGCGGCGATAACCTCGATCACCGATGATAGGTACAGCGGAACCGGCCGGATGCGGGTCCGCGGGTACGAGGACAAGAGCGGCGCCATCGTCGCGGAACGGCTCGAGGACGCCGGCGGAGGCGGCGGCAGGGACGTGATCCAGGCCCGCGTGACCGCCACCAACGGGTCGAGCAGCCTGACCCTCCTCGGCACGACGTACACCGCGGCGGCGGGGGCCGTCTACCAGGACGTGAACAACAACGTGATTACGGCATCGGCGTTCTTCGCGGCCGTGGTGCCGAAGTCGGCGACGAGCCCGGGGACGCTCGTGAAGATCAAGTTCAACCCGGGAACGACCTCGTACGAGGAAGCGGAACTGGAGAACTGACAGGACAACCACCAGGGCCGCGACGCCCGCCGGTCGAATGCGGGCGATGACATACGGAGGGGGCGACCGGTAGTCCGGTGGTCCCCTCCTGTTTTTGTACGGGACGAACAGCTTGTCCGGGGCCGGGGAATCAATCCGCTCTTGATGGATCCGAATCCGGGGGGGAGAATAAACCGGTAGGGAGACAGGCGGCCGGGAAGGGTTCCCGAAAGGAGAGCCGGAAATGGGTGTCACCCGGAGGCAAAGGGTGTTGGGTGCGATCCTTCCCCTTTTCGGGCTGTTGGCGCTTGCCTCCTGCGGAGAGGCGCCGGAGACGACCGTCGGCGGCACCGGGATCGGCCCGGTCTCGGGATTCAGTCCGGGCTCGGCCGCCGAAATCGTGATCGTCAACGGGGTCAAGTACAACGTCGACAACGCTGCGTTCGTCGACGCGCACGGCAGGACCCTGGACAACCTGGCGGCCGGGATGGTGGTGAAGGTGACCGCGGGCCGGATCGACGACAATCCGACCTCCCCGAACGGCGTCGCGGTAAAAATGGAAATTTTCCGCCTGGCCGACGGTCCGGTGGACGACAACAGCGTTTCTTTCGACAACAATTCCTTCCGGGTGTTGAGACAGACCGTTTTCGTCAACCCGGCAACGGTATTCGACAACGTGGCGGACCTGTTCGCGATCGACAATCTTGTCCGGCAGGGAAATCGTCCCGAGCTCGAGATCCACGGCAGCACGGACGACACCGGCTCCCTGCGGGCCGGCTACGTCCACCTCTGGACCGACAACCTGGTTTCCGGCAGGGAAGTACAGCTCCGGGGGACGGTGCGGAACCTGAACAGGACGGACAACACGTTCGCCGTCGGCCCCCTCCTCCAGAAGGTGGATTACACCGCCGTTCCTTCCGTCCCCGCCGGACTCGGCGACGGTGCGTTCCTCGAAGTCAGGGGGACATACCGTGTCGCCGACAACACGATCCTGGGCCGGAACATCCGGCTGGAGGACCCCGCGGCGGGACAGGCAAGCGGGGATCTCGCGAAGGCGGAAGGGTATGTCACTCGCATACTCCCCGACACGATAATTTCCAGGCGGTTCGAGCTGATCGCCCCGGACGGTTTCCGGACCGTGAACTGGTCAACCGGGACGTTCGGTCTTTTCCGGAACGGTTCCGAGGAGGACCTGAAGGTCGGCGCGAAGGTCCAGGTCGAGGGGTCGAGAAACCAGGACAACACCGTCGCCGCGAAGCGGATCACCTTCCGGAAACCGTGCAATTACCTCCTCGAGGGGACGGCTTTGGTCCCGACGTCCGGTACACTCCGGATCTTTGGACTCACGGTGGCCGTAGACGCCCTGACGCAGTACAAGGACAGCAGTGCCGCGAACGAACGGACCTTCGGGATACAGGACATTTTGCCCGGGGACACCTTGCGGGTCGCCGCGTTTCCTGACGACAGCGTGTCTTCAAAGAAGCTCCTCGCCGCCAGCGTGGAACGGATCCGTCCGGTCGCAGCCAACCGCCAGGTCTTGCAGGGGTTTGTCGATTCGAAGGTCCAGCTGACCGGAATCCTGATCACCCGCGGGCTCCAGGTGCTGACGACCGCCGGCTTCACGTCCTTCCTGCTGCCGGACAATACCGCGTTTCCCGGCTCCGGAATCGTTCAGCAGGCGAATTTCTTCGACAACGTGATTGAAGGTTCCTCCGTGGTCAGGGCGCAGGGGACGGTACCAGGCGCCACCATCCCGATGAACGCGAACGAGGTGCGGATCGTACCGGTCGCCGCGAAGTGACCGCCGCGCCCGCCGCGGCCCCCCTCTGCTATGATGGCCGTATCCTTCCCCCGCCGAGGTGACCCATGGCGTTCGAAGCGCAGGAATTCCTGGACCGGTATGCGGCGGCGTACAACGCACGGGACCCCGAGGGGATGCGGTCGTTCTTCGCACTCTCCGACCCCCGGTTCGCAGTCTTCGAGGATTTCACCGGGGAGCTGATCGACGGGGACGGCTACTCCGCCATGCTGGAAGCCCTCTTCGACGCCACGGGCCGGATGACGTACGAGCTGCTGCGGTGCGACGACTTCGGCGGGGTCGCCGTGGTCCACGCCCTCCAGAAGATCGCGTTCGAGGACGAGGAGGAGGGGATCGGCGAGGCGCGGATCCGCGCCACCCTTTGGGTCAAGATTGACGGCGAGGAGCCTCGCGTCGTATCCGCCCACTTCTCGGCCACCCCTTCCGCGGGGGAAGAGTGCATCCCGGGCGGCTGTTCCGGCTCCTTCGGGTGCGGTTGATGGGAACGTCCGTCGTCTTCCTGCTCGCTCTAGCGGCGCTCGCGGCGGGAGTCCTTCTGGGGTGGGTCCTGCGCGCGGGAAGGGAGGAGGCCGCCGTGGAGGCGGCGCGCGCGGAGCTTTCGGCGCAGGTTGCCACCCTGACCGAGCGGCTGCACGGGCAGGAGCGGCTCCTCGAGGAGAAGCTCTCGCTCCTTTCCGAGGCGCGGGAGAAGTTCCGGGAGTCGTTCCAGGCCCTCTCCTCGGAGGCGCTGCGGAGCAACAACCAGGCGTTCCTGGATCTCGCGCGCCAGGCCCTCGGGTCGTTCCAGGAGGGGGCGCGGGGAGACCTGGAGAAGCGCCAGCAGGCCATCGACGCCCTCGTCCGTCCCGTGCACGACTCGCTCCGGAAGGTCGACGAGAAGATCGGCGAGCTGGAGAAGGCCCGGGCCGGCGCCTACGCCTCCATCGTCGAGCAGATCCGCTCCCTCACGGACACCCAGGCGCGTCTCCAGGCGGAGACGGCCAACCTGGTGAAGGCGCTGCGGGCGCCCACCGTCCGCGGCCGCTGGGGGGAGATCCAGCTCCGGCGCGTGGTCGAGATCGCCGGGATGCTCGCGCATTGCGACTTCGTGGAGCAGGAGAGCGCCGCCACCGAGGACGGGCGCCTGCGCCCCGACATGGTCGTTCGGCTCCCCAACCGCAAGAACATCGTTGTGGACGCGAAGGCGCCGCTGTCGGCGTACCTCGAGGCTCTCGAGGCCCCCGACGAGGCGACCCGCACGGCGCGCCTGAAAGACCATGCCCGGCAGATCCGGGCACACCTCTCTGCCCTGGCCTCCAAGGGGTACTGGGACCAGTTCGCCCCCGCCCCCGAGTTCGCCGTCCTGTTCCTCCCCGGGGAGACGTTCTTCAGCGCCGCGCTGGAGCAGGACCCGTCCCTGATCGAGTACGGCGCGGGGGAGCGGGTCATCCTCGCCACGCCGACGACGCTCATCGCCCTGCTGAAGGCCGTCGCCTACGGGTGGCGGCAGGAGCAGGTGGCGGAAAACGCGCAGGAGATCAGCCGGCTGGGGAAGGAGATGTACGACCGGATCGTCACGTTCACCGGGCACTTCGCGGAGATCCGCCGCGGGCTGGACAAGGCGGTGACGGCGTACAACAGCGCGGTGGGATCGTACGAGTCGCGCGT
>DASWBR010000020.1:0-2106 GCA_036390495.1 Candidatus Deferrimicrobiaceae bacterium
GACCCTCCCCCCGCGATCGGGTGGAGAGGAGGGCGAGCACCACCGTGATGGAGAGGAGCACGGCGCCCGCGAGGTCGAGCCGGTGGGCGCGCCGCTCCACCTTCTCGTGGTAGGCGACGGCCAGGACCGCCGCGCACCCCAGCCCCAGGGGGATGTTCACGTAGAAGACCCAGCGCCAGGAGAGCCAGTGGACGATGGCCCCGCCGAGCACTGGCCCGATCAGCCCCGCGAGGCCCCAAACCGCGCCGAGGACTCCCTGGATGCGCGCCCGCCGGTGCACGTCGAAGAGGTCGCCCACGATGGTCATGGCGACCGGCTGGATGGCGCCGGCCCCCAGCCCCTGGAGCGCCCGGAACAGGATGAGGGTATCCATTCCGTTGGCGTGCCCGCAGAGAAAGGAGCCGCAGAGGAAGAGCGCGATGCCGGCGATCATCACCGGTTTCCGGCCGTACAGGTCCGCGAGCTTGCCGTGGATCGGGAGGGTCACGGTGGAGGCGAGCATGTACGCCGCGAACACCCAGGCGTAGAGGTGGATGCCTCCGAGGTCGCCCACCGCCGTCGGCATCGCGGTGGAGACGACGGTCATCTCCATTGCGGCGAGGAAGAGGCCGAGGAGCAGGGCGAGGACGGTCAGGGGCCGGTTCGTTTCGCGCACGGTAGTGTCGGGAGGCATGGATTCGGGAAGGATAGCATGTCCGTTTTCCCCCTGAGGAATGTTTCTTGTTTTTCCGATATAGGGAGGGAAGCCGGTGCGTTCCTATATGGAGGAGACCTTGAACGGACCATTTTTCCGGAGGATTTCCACCATCCTGGCGAGGGCCGTCCCCGCGTCGTATTTCACCCTCGCCTGCATCGCGTTCTGGGAAAGTTTCCTCCGTACGGGGAAATGGACCTCCCTGTTCTGGATGGTGTCCGAGGGGGTCGTGGTCGTCCTGCTGGTATTCCGGCGGCCGTCGCGGAACGTGTCCCGGAGCCCTTGGGACTGGTTCGCAGGGATCGCCGGGTCGCTTCTCGTCCTCCTGGTCCGGCCGACCGGCGAGGCGGTGGCCCCCGACGCGGCGGGGTTCGCGCTGCAGCTGTTCGGGACGGGGTTCCAGCTGTACGGGAAGATCGCACTGGGGAGGAGTTTCGGGATCGTGGCCGCCAACCGCGGTATCGTTTCTTCCGGCCCGTACCGCCTGGTCCGGCACCCGATCTACCTCGGCTACCTCGTCACCCACGCCGGGTTCCTGCTGTCCAACATGAGCACGCGGAACGTCCTGATCTACGCCGCTGCCTACGTCTTCCAGATCGCGAGGATCTACGCCGAGGAGAGGATCCTTTCGGAGGACGACAGCTACCGGGAATACCGGCGGTGCGTGCGGTACCGGCTGATTCCCGGGATCTTCTGACCCCCCCTTACAGCTCGGTGAAGTAGTCCCGGCACGCGTCCCCGATCAGCTCCCGGGTCATGTGGGGGGGGAGGCCGCGGTATCGGCAGATCTCCTCGACCCGGCTCAGGATGTCGTTCGGGTGGCAGGCGCACAGGGGGATGTCCCGCCGCTCGTGCTCGACCTCCAGCAGGTACCGGATCGCTTCGGCCCGGAACTCCATCCTCAGTCGCGCGCAGACCTGGTGGCAGATCGCCACGTACTCCGCGGGGGTGATGTTCCCGATCCGGATCTTGTACCCGAGGCGCCGGAGGAAGGCCTCGTCGGCGAGCTCCCGGGGTTCGATGTTCGTCGAGAAGACGATGATCTGGTCGAACGGGATCTGGAACTTCTTCCCCGTCCGGAGGGTGAGGTAATCCACCCTCCGCTCCAGCGGCATGATCCAGCGGTTGAAGAGGTCCAGAGGCCGGACCATCTGGCGGCCGAGGTCGTCGATGACGAAGACTCCGCCGTTGGCCTTCAGCTGCAGCGGCGCCTCGTAGTAGCCGGCGCCGTTGTCGTACGACAGGTCGAGCATGGAGAGGGTGAGTTCCCCCCCGGCGATGATCGCGGGGCGCTCGCACAGGACAAAGCGGCGGTCGTACCGCGGGCCCCCCTCCAGGATCTCCCCGAAGGAGTCCAGCCCCTCGCCGATGTTGATCTCGTTGTGGCACACGGGGTCGAAGACCCGGATGAC
>DASWBR010000021.1:0-1908 GCA_036390495.1 Candidatus Deferrimicrobiaceae bacterium
GCCGGCGACAAGGCCCGCATGGCCGCGCATCGGGTCGGTGAGCATCAGGAGCGAGGAGGGCGCCTCTGCCCGGACCTTTTTCAGCTGTTCCATCAGGAGGGAGAGCGCCTCCTCCCAGGAGACGGGGGAGAAGGAGCCGGAGCCGCGGCCCCCCGAGAGCTTGAGCGGTTTCTCCAGCCGCTCGGGGTGGTAGAGCGCCTGAAGCGCCGCCTGCCCGCGGGCGCACAGCTTCCCGCGGTTCACCGGGTGGAGCGGGTTCCCCTCGATCTTCCTCGCCCTCCCCTCGGAGACGCGCACAACGATGCCGCACCCCGCGGGGCACTGGCCGCACGCGGATGCGTACCAGAGCGCCTCGCCGAGGACGTAGTTCTCGGGGGGGATGACGAAGGGGATGATCGTCCGCTGGGCCTTCTCGCACCCGCCGAACAGGGTGGCGAAGGCCGTCGCCCCGCCGATCTTCAGGAATTGCCGACGATCGAGCATCCGTCCCCTTCCCGTCCCCTCAGTAGTGGCACTTCGTGCAGTCGATGGTGACCTTCTTCTTCCGGTGGCACTCCATGCACATCCCCATCCCGAACTCGAGCTTCTGGACCGCCGTACCCGTCTGGTCCATCCCCGGGTGGCACGTCAGGCACGGGATCCCCGCGTTCACCATCTTCCGGTGGGGGAAATACGCGTGGTTCGGAAAGTCGATCACCTTGTTCCAGGGGATCGGCTTCCTCTCCTTCCAGTACTGCGCCAGCTTCTTCACCTCCGGGTTGTCCGTCGCGATCGACCGGTGGCACGACATGCACTTCTCCACCGACGGGATGTTCGCGTACTGGGACTTGTTCGCGGAGGAGTGGCAGAAGCGGCAATTCAGCTTGTAGTCCGTGACGTGAACCTTGTGGGAGAAGGCAATCGGCTGGGGGACCGTCTCCGCGTAAGAGACGCCGGCCGCGAAAAGCAGCGCGAAGGCGAGGATCGGCGGGGCGGACGCGGCGAAGATGCGCTTCCGGGTCATCGGTCCTCTTTCCGGCGATGCGAAGTGAACGTCGACCTGTACCGCGTCCCGATTTTATCCCAGTTGCCGGGAGAGGGGAGAGCTTTTTTTCTCCGGGGAACCCCCGAGGATGCGGTCCCCGACCTCCGAGCACAGCACGCCGAACGGCAGGTAGCCGGCGTACCCCGGGATCGGCATCTCGAAGACGTGCAGCGCGTCGACGTACGGGATGAGGTACACCCACTTCGCGAGGCTCCCGAAGTTCCACATCTCCCAGAAGAAGCCGCACGCGAGGGCCGCGAGGGACGACGCGGCGAAGGAGCGCCAGTCGCCGTCGGCGATCCCGGAGAGGGCGTGGGGACCGCGGCGGAGGGCGGACAGGGAGACGAGGATCGCCGGCGGGGCGACCCAGACCAGCGGGAAGACGACATCGGGGACGATCCCGACGGCGAGGAGGCCGGCGCAGCAGAAGAAGAGGGCGGCGAGGGCGATCGCCCGTGGGCGCGGCGGGGAGAGGGGATGCCACCCGCGGAACGCCCCGTCGACGCGCGGGAAGGTAAGGAGCAGGTCGCGGGTCGACACGACCGCCGGCAGGACGGTGGAGAACGGGAGGGTGGCGAAGAGGAAATATTCCGCCGGGCCGAACCCGGGCGGTTCGAGGTACCGCCAGTTCCCCACGAACCGGTTGAGGTATTCGAACATCCACCAGAAGGCGGCGCTGGCCGGGAACAGCAGGAGGAACCGGCGGGTCCGGGACAGCAGCAGGCACTCCCCCGTCCTCCGGAACGCAAACGCGTTGACGACGACGATGTAGGAAATCCACAGGGGAGTGAACGTGTGCGCCTGGAGCGCGCTCATCCAGGGGAACCGGGTCCAGGCGAGAATCCACGAGGCGGCCATCGCGGCAAGGCCCGCCCACCCCCACC
>DASWBR010000022.1:0-7232 GCA_036390495.1 Candidatus Deferrimicrobiaceae bacterium
TTCAAGGAGGCCGGGAAGGCCACCGGCAAGGCGTTCAAGGAAGGCGGGAAGGCGGTGGGCAGGACGTTCAAGGAGGGCGGGAAGGAGACGGGAAAAGCGTTCAAGGAGGGTGGAAAGGCCACCGGGGAGGCGTTCAAGGAGCTCGGAAAGGAGTTCCGGGACGCCTTCGAGGTGAAGTGACGCACCCCGTTCCCGAACCAGGCATCAGGACGGTCCCCAGAGGTTCGGGTAGAACCTTCTTACGAAACCCGAGGTCAGGTCGGGGCGGAAACCCATCCGGTTTCCCGCCAGATCGACGATGGAGACCAGCAGCAGCGCCGGCAGCAACAGGGTGGAGAAGAACACCTTCCCCACCGGGACACCGCACCCTCGCAGCCCCTCGAAGGAACGGATCCCCGCCGCACGAAGCACGAAATACAGCGCACAGTAGAGAACGCTGAGCGGCATGCACGTCAGCAGCGTAAGGACCTCGAACGCCCGGTCCACGCGGGGGGAGCCGGAGAACCGGTCCCTCCCCCTTCCAGGTCCCCGATACGTGAATTTCGTCCCCGGCCGGAACGCCTCGATCGCCCACTTCACCATGATGTAGGAAATCACGTACACCGAGATGGCCGCGACGTCCGGGACGGACCGGAAGTGCGTCTGCTGGCCGGGCCGGTACACGGCGCGGACCGGCACGGTCCGCACGGGGATCCCGGAATCGCCCGCCTTGATGAGCAGTTCGGTCTCGGTCACGTACCGCTCTTTCCGCAACGGGATCGACTCCAGGGGGGCCAGCGGGTACAGGCGGAACCCGCACTGGGTGTCGTCGATGTACCGGTTCGCGGCGAGGCAGATATAGAAGCGCGCCACCACCATCGAGTTGTACCGGTGGACCGGGATCGCCCCGGCGCCTCCCATCCTGGAGCCCACGACGATCGCCCCGGGGGCCTCCTGGTGAACGGCGAGGAATCCCGGGATGTCGTCCGGTTCGTGCTGACCGTCCGCATCGAGGGCCACCACCGCGGAGAATCCCCTGCGAGCCGCCTCCGCGAACAGCGCCCGCAGGCTGTTCCCCTTCCCCCGGTTCTCCGGGATCCGGATCACCTCCGCCCCCGCCAGGGCCGCGGCCCGGGCCGTCCCGTCGGAAGAGCCGTCGTCGGCCACGATCACCGCCGGGAGATGCTTCCGCGCGCCGCGGACCACGTTTCCCACGGTTTCCTCCGCGTTGTACGCGGGGACGACGGCGCATACCGGAATCCCCCCCGTCATCCGTCCGCCTCCATCACGCGGTTCGCAGCGCGGACGCCGGTGTACGCGGCGGCGAGGACGCCCCCTCCGGCCTCGCACCAGTGACCCGCGAGGTGGAGGTTCGGGATCCCCCCGGGATCTCTCCGGAATCCCGGTGTGTGTTCCCACCCGAACGCGGCCCCGCAGCGGTTCCGGGTGTACCGTTCGAAGGTCGCCGGCGTTGCGGCTTCCGAAAAGACCGCGCTTCCGGAAAGCCCCGGGATCACCTTTTCCGCCATCCCCAGCACCCGGCCCGCGAGGGCGTCCTTCCTTCCCGTCCAGTCCTCCACGAACCCTTGGGGCACCAGTTCGTGCACGAGGACCACGTGGTGCCCCGGAGGCGCAAGGGACGGGTCTTCCCGGGTCGGTATCGTGATCCCGAGGGAAGCGGAATCGCGGAACGGAACATACCCGTCCAGCAGGGAGGCGAGGTCGAAGGAGTCGAAGGACCCGATGCTCGATGCGTCCGGCATTGGCGGCTTTCCCCGGACGCCGAGGTAGAGGATGAAGAAGGACGGGGAGAGCCGCCGGGAATTGGAACCGTCCTTCGTGCGCCCCCCGCTGCCGCCGGCGAGCAGGCCGGAAAACGTTTCCGTGGCGTCCGCGTTGGAAACCACGTGTCGCGCGGGGAACCATGCGCCGTCCTTCGTCTCCACTCCCGTGCAACGCCCCTTCTCCACGACGATCCGGCGGACCACCCTCCCGGAGAGGAACTCCCCCCCCCTTCCCCGGATCCCTTTCACGAGCACGTTGGCGAGCGTCCGGTGCCCGCCGACGGGCCGCCAGGCTCCCGATCGGAAGTAGCTCATCACCAATGACCCCAGCCGTATCGCCGAAACCCGCGTCGGGGAGATCCCGAGGAACGGGCAACGGTCGGACAGGACCGCCGCCAGTTTCGGGTCCCGGATATCCTCCTGCACCAGGTCCGCCCAGGTCGCGTCCCCGTACCGAGCGAACGAGGCCGGAAACCTCATGCGCGCCCCACCCGGTTCCCGCACTCCCTGGAGTTCCCCCTCCACGTCCCGGTAGATCTCCTCCACCCTCCGGAAATGGTTCCGGATCCCGGACCGCTCGGCCGGGAAGAGTTCGCCGAGCCGTTCCCGGTACGCGCCGAGGTCGGCATCGACGGGAACCGAAAGCCCCGGAAAGCGGCTCAGGCGGATCGGGTCCAGGCGGACCGCGCGGAGGTCGTTTCCCACGCCCAGGGACCGGAGGAGCCAGGCGATGAGCCCGCCTTGGTCCAGCCCCGCGATGCAGTCGACCGCCGCGTCGAACACGAACCCCCGCCGCCGGAAGGAGGCGAGGTACCCGCCGGGCGCGGCGGCCTGCTCCACCACGACAACTTTCCTCCCGCGGGCGGCGAGGGCTCCGGCGGCGGAAAGTCCCCCGATCCCGCTCCCGACGACGACGGCGTCCCACGTCATCGCGCGGCCCCTTTCCCCCCGAACCGCCGGAAGGCCACCGGGAACAGGACCAGCGACGTCACCATGCACCAGAACGCCCCGATCGAGAGCACCTCCCCGATGGAGGAGAGCCCCCGGTAATGGGACGTCATCAGGCTTCCGCAACTCGCGACGGTGGTGAGCGAGCAGAGCGCCACCGTCCCGCCGACCGAGCGGAGCGAGCCGGCGCCGCTGCCGTCGCCGTCCTCGGCCTCCGACTGCATCATGTAGATGCCGTAGTCCACCCCGAACCCGAAGATGAGGGCGATCGCGGCGACGTTGAAGAAGTTGAACGGCATGCCGAGGAGCCCCATCGTGCCCACCGTGAGCACCGTCCCGGCCGTCACCGGCAGCAACACCAGCAGCACCCTCCGCCAGTACCGGAAATGGAGCCGCACGATGAGGAGGTTCCCGAGGAAGGAGATGAGGATCGCCAGCGCGCTGTCCCGGAGGATCCCGTCCCGGATCGTATGGAAGATCAGCGCCGGCCCGACCAGCGTGAAATCCGCCCCTGCCCCGCGGACATCCTCCTGCAGCGCCGCCAGCGCGGAAGCGTCCCATCGGATCCCCGGGGAGGAAAGGTGCGCGGCGAAAGCTCCCTTCTCCCCGTTGGAGAAGTACGCCGCCCGCGGGATCCCGGAGCGGACGAGGTCGCCCGGATCCAGGGTGCGGTCGTCGGAGAGCGCTTTCGCGACCCCGGCGGCGTAGGCTCCCAGCTCCGGGTCGGCCACCATCCCCTGGCGTTCCATCTCCCCCCGGAGGAGCCGCTCGAGGTCGTCCCCCGAATACCTCCCCGGGAGCCCGTGCCGGGAAAGCAGCTCCCTCGCCTCCGCCTGGGCCGACGGCGGCGGGAGGAACGTCCCGGGGGAGAGGAAGCTCCCCACCCGCCCGGCGGCGCGCCACTGCCGCCCCAGCCGTTCCATCGTCTCGAAGTCGATCAGCCCCTTCTCCCTGTCGGGGGGCCTGGCCACCAGGAAGAGCGGCTCCCCCCGCTTCCCGGCCACCTCCCCGATCCGCCCCTCCGCCTCGGCGACGGAACTATTCCGGACTCCCAGGGAGTCCACGCCCGCCTCGAACCGCAGGAAAGGCACCCCGGCGGAGCCGGCCAGGACCAGGAGCGCGACGGCGGCTCCCGCCCAGTTCCCCCTCCGCTCGAGAAACGCCGCCAGCCACCCGGTCGGAATCCCCCCCGGGCGCCCGGCGTGCAGGAGCGACGGGCGTTTCGACGCGAGCAGGACGAGGAGGGAACCCATCAGCAGGAGAGTGGCCGCGAGGCAGAGCAGGACGCCGAACCCGGCGACCACGCCGAGTTCGTAAAGCCCGCGGAACCGGGTCACGACGACGGAGAAGAAGGCGAGGGACGTCGTGGCGGCACCCGTGAGAAGCGCCTTCCCGGTGCCGGCGAAGGTCTCCCGCAAGGCCCCCGGGATGTCCCCGCTCTCCCGGAGGCGCTCGTCGAACCGCTTGTACACGTGCAGCGCGTAATCCACGTACAGGCCGATCAGCATCGCGGCCACGATGCTCGTCACGATGTTCAGTCCCCCGAACAGCAGATGCGCGAGGACCAGTGTCCAGGAGAGGGCGCAGCAGAGCACCGCCACGATGACCCCGAGAACCGCGGCCGGGGGCCGGAAGGAGAAGTACACCAGGAGCAGCACGAGGACGATGGAGGTTGCGAAAGAGACGACCATGTCGCGCCAGATGGTCGCGGCGGCCTCCGCCGCGCGGGCGTACCCCCCCGCGATCCGGACCCGGACCCCCGCCGGTCGTCCGAGTTCCTCCATCGTCAGGTCCGCGAGCCGGCGGATCTCCCGGTCCAGCCTCCCCACGAACGCCATGTCCTTGTACGACCCCCTGGGCCTTGCCGTGAGGAACGCCAGCCGGCCGGATCTGTCCATGTAGTAGCCGGTCGCGAAGTCCATCCCCGGCGCGGAAACCCTCCGGAGCATCCCTTCCCGGACGATCCCCCGCAGATCCAGCGGGTCCCTCCGGACCAGCTCCCCGTCGAGCGGGGTGGCGAAGGGGGAGCGCAGCGTTTCGACGTTCCTGCGCACCTGCGCGCGGATGCCCGCGGGAGTGAGGCGTCCGGAGAGCCTTTCCACCCCCTCCCGGTCGAGAAAGAGCGGGAAATGGCCGGAGAGGAACCGCGCGTTGGACCGCAGGACGTTGTAGTCGACCGATTCCAGGTACGGGGAGGCGGCGAGCCGCTCGCCGAGGGATTCGACCGCCTCGACGAGGAGGTCGGGCCGCGCCTCGTCGGACTCCACCGCCACGACGAGACCGTCCATCAGGCCGAAGTCCCGGAAGAAGTCCGAGAACGCGGCGATCTCCGGGTTGCCCGACGGGAGCGCGTCCAGCAGGTCCGTGCGCAGGGGCATCCGGGATACCACGGCGGCCCCGAGGAGGGCCGCGAGGCCGCACGCCGAGGCGATCCGCCGGGGGCGCGCGCAGACGGCCGCCGCCAGCCATGACAGGAACCGCTCCACCCTCTACCCGGGTTTTCGGGCGACGGTGGTCTTGCTCACACCCGGGAGAAGAACGGCTCCGCCGGTGGCGGCGTGAACGCCCCTGGCGAGCGTCCCGAAAAGGAGCGAGGCGGTCCGCGGGCCGAAACGGGGCGGGCGGGTCGGCCTTCCGGGAAACGTGCGGATCTCCGCGAAACCCGCCTTTCGCATCATTTCCTGCAGTACGGAAGGGGAAAAATCGTACAGATGGTACGGGGCGTCGTAGAGCGACGCCCCCAAACCGAGGGGAGACAGCATCCGGACGATGGGCGTGGTGTGGGGAACCCGAACCAGCAATGTCCCTCCGGGCGCGAGGAGTTCATGCGCTTTTCCCAACGCCGCCAAAGGGTCGGGCAGGTGCTCGAGTACGTAGAACATCGTGACCGCATCGTATCGTGACGTGGTGGGCTTCAAGTCCTCGATTGTTCCTTGGCGAACCGGCACACCCCGGCGCTGCGCAGCGGCGACCACGACCGGCGAGGGGTCGATTCCCTCCGCATCCCACCCTTCGGATTGCATGATCCTCACAAATGCGCCGAAACCACACCCTATATCGAGAAGGCGACCGCGGCCTGTCCTCCCGCGCATCCCGTTCAGCGTCGCCGCGGAAGAGCGAAAGACGTCGTCCATAAGGGTACCCCAGGATGCTTCGTCTCCTCCCCTTCGCTGATGGTAACTCCCGTATAGCACCAGGAGCTCCCGGGGGTCCGGACGGGGGCACAGGTATACCAACCCGCAGGCACGGCACTGGACCATGCGGAACCCGTTGGACGTCGCCAGGGGCCTTGCATCCGCCACGCAGCAGGAATTGCAGGAACCGTCGGTCATCTTTCCCGTCGGGATTTCTCCGGCCGCAAGGCAGGAAGGGAAGCCGCGACCATGCGTCCGTGGGACACTACTTCTTCCCGGCGTTGGCCAGCACGAAATCCCCGATCAACCCTCCCATCGCGGCAGGCAGTTTCTGGTCGGTGGTTCCAAAACTCCAGGCGGAGCCCATTGCGTCCGGCGCCCCCATCAGTTCCTGCCGTGCGAGGATTTCCCCGCTCGCGGCATCCACGATGCGCACGTCCATCTTCATGTGCGACCTGCCGGCCAATGCCCCGCCCCAAAAACGCGCTGCCGAACTGACGATGCGGATTTCCAGGAGTTCCGCCTCGACCAGCGCGGTGGAAGCCGTGCCGATCCCCTCCCGGTACCGGTCCACCTGCCGGAAGACGCCTTTTTCCCTCAAATAGGCGATTCCGCTCTCCTGGCATACCGCGAGCGTGCCGCCCGGCGGCTCCGCGGTAGCGCTTTTCGTGAATTCCTTGAAGAACACGTTTTCAAAACGCAGACTTCCTTTGAGGGACCCCACATCCACCTTCTGGACCTCGGTCCGGACTGCGCACCCGGAAATCCCCGACAAAAAAGCCAGCGACAGGATGAGACCACCGAACTTCGCGGACAACCTGCGGGTCATGGGAACCTCCTTTCGGCCCGTCATGTTGGACCACCGGCACCCGGAACGTTATCGCCCGTCATCCGGCGAAAGGCGGCCCAGGTATTTCTCCCGGTCCGGATCCTTCTCGAAGAAGTTCACCAGCCCCCGGGCCTCCTCCTTCTTGGACTCGTCCCACGCGCGGACCTCTTCCTCCACTGGTGCGACAAACTCCATTTCGGTCTTCCACCCTTCTACCTTGTCCCAGTTCTCGGAGCCTTTGGTTACGGGCGTCATCGCCAGCCGCGCCTTCCAGCCGCCCATCCTGGGCTCGGTGACGATGTAGTAACTCCTGCCCGGCGCGAGGTCCGCGTCCACCGCCACCTTGTTCTCCGCGATCCCGATGAACAGGTGCTTCCCGGGATCGCAGACATACGCGAAGTACGACTTCGCCTGGCTCAGGCCGATGAAGCGGTCCCTGTCCCAGATCTGGAAGTTGATGGCGAACCCGAACCCGGAAGGGCGCATGACGTACACTACCGATTTGTCCGGCGGCGGACCGGCTTTCGGCGGTTCTGACTTTGCCATGTACTTGCTCGA
>DASWBR010000023.1:0-1592 GCA_036390495.1 Candidatus Deferrimicrobiaceae bacterium
GGCGTCCGTGTCGAGGAGGACGTCGTAGGCGAAGAGGACGTCGTAGATGCGGACCACGCCCTCCTCCCGGAGCACGCGGTCGTCGAGGAACGGCGAGCCGGCGTGCATCGGGAGCCCCAGCCCGAAGTGGGCGTCGTGGTAGAGGTTCGCGCCGGTGGAGACAACCCAGTCGACGAACCCCGCCTTGAGGAGCGGAACGAGGCACGACACGCCCAGCCCCGCCGGGGTGAGCGCCCCCGTCAGGGAAAGGCCGACGGTCACCCCCGGTCGCATCATCCGCTCGGCCAGCAGCCGCGCCCCCTCCCGGAGCCGACCCGCGTTGTAGGCGAGGAACGCCTTCTCCACGAGGTCCGACGCGGCCACCCTCCGCCCCACCGGCGGGGGGAGGATGCGGGCCCCCGAGAGATACCGGGAACGTTTCGGCATCTTCCTTCTCCCTCCCCGCCTACTCGGCCGGCTCGAGGATCGCCTTCCCGGCGACCTCCTCGGCGAGCGACCCGCTCTCGAAGATCCACTTCGCCGAGTAGGACAGCTGCCCCGCCGACCGGACCTCGCGACCCGACATCATGTCGACGGACGACTGGAAGTGGCCGGAGGCCGAGCCGGAGCCCGTGAACCCCTTCGGGGCCTCTTTCCCGAAATCGGCGAGGCGCGCGGCGAGGGCGTCCCCGCCGGAGAAGTCCGGCTGCCCCCCGTATTTCCCGGACACGTCCAGCAGGTGCTGCCTCCCCTTCGCCTCGAATCCGGTGTACCGGATGGTCCCCTCCACAACGACCGGGGCGGGCACGGCGCCGGGGCCCAGGAACGGCAGCACGACGTCTTTCCCGGTAGGGGTCCCGTCCATCGACAGCTTCCTCCCCCCGACGCGGGTGAACGGCTTTCCGTACATCTCCTCCAGCACGGCGAGGTAGCCGGGAAGGCGGAACGTCCTGCCGAGGATGTCGCCGGCCGGCCCCTGCTTCACTTCCTCCATCCACTTCCCGTACGCGCGCCGCATCGCGTCGAAATCCGTCTTCCCGGTGGCCGTGTCGATCGTGAAGGAGACGGGATTGGGCGGATTGAACTGCTTGTACGGCGCGGGGATGAATTTCCCGTCCTGCAGGATCCGGGCCTCCCCTTCGGTGATCTCGACGGTCGCCACGGTCCCTTCGACCGCCGTCACCTTCTGGACGGCGACGATCTCCAGCCCCACGGTCCGGCTCTTCGCGGTTTCCTTCCCGTCCGCCCCGACGAGCGTCCTCTTCGTCTCGCTCGTGGAGACGAACCGGCTCTTCCAGGCGTTCCCCGGGGCGAGCCGCAGGGGGATTTCGATCTCCTTCGGCAACTCCGCCTTCGGGGACGGGGCCTTTGCCGACGCCTCGCCCCCCCCGGCCCCCGCGGCCGGGGCCGACCCCCGGTTCGACGCGCACGCGCCGAGCAGGAGGGCAACGCAGAGAAGGGCGATGGAAACGGTGACCAGGGACCGATGGGGTGCCGCCGCGTCGATTCGCATGGATTCCTCCGGCGTGGATTTCCAACGGACTGCCCGCATTATACGCCAGACCGGGCGGATCCGGCGCGGCGTGCCACCCCGTGGGCACGCCGCATGAAAA
>DASWBR010000024.1:0-4046 GCA_036390495.1 Candidatus Deferrimicrobiaceae bacterium
CGCGCGGACGGGGTGGCCCTGCTCCCCGAAAAGGTCCCAGAAAGTGACGGGAAATCCCTCGTACCGGAACCCGCTCAACCCGAATTGCTTGACCCGTTCTGTTACTTTTGGATTATCGCCGCCCGGAAGGGGGATCCCGGACAGGTCGCCCTTCACGTCGGCCAGGAAGACCGGGACCCCGATGGAGCTGAACCGCTCCGCAAGCACCCGGAGCGTGACGGTCTTCCCCGTCCCCGTTGCGCCGGCAATCAGGCCGTGCCGGTTCGCCATCCCGGGGAGGATGGCGATCTCCTTCTTCCCCCGGGCGATCGGAAGAGGTTCCGGTGTACCGTTCATCATTCCCCCCCTGGCGTGGCGTCGAGTGCGCGGAGCGCCCTCTATTTAACCACAGCGGGGCCCGCTTGTACCCGTGCCGGTGCGACGCGGCTCCCCCGGCAAAGCCCGCCGCCCGTGCCGGAAAGCAGGATACATCCATATGGATGATGTTTTATATTCTGCCAATGCACGGTGATGCCAGGGCCCGGGATTGTACCGTGTCGTACCAACCGTCCCGCAAGAAAAACGTTTTTGACGTCCGGCTTCTTATGTTAATATTGCAAACATCATTTTAAAAACGAAGGTCCCTTGAACATGGCCGGAAAACACCTTTCCGAAGCCGCCGTCCCGCTTGACCCCGTCTGCCAGGAATACATCCTGAAAGGGCAGCAGCGGGGAGTGCAGGAGCACATCCTCGAGTCGTGGCAGCGGTGCAGCCGCGCGGGGCTCAACCCGTTCCACCGGAACATGTCGTCCGCATTGGCCCACTCCCAGTTCAAGAAGCGGATGGAGCAGCGGACCGAGATCGTCGAACTGTTCCAGTTCTACACCCGCCGTTTCACCGGCATCCTGGAGCAGCTGGGCGCCTGTTCTTTCGTCTGCGACAACGACGGGTACATCCTCTCCCGGATCGGGTACGGAAAAACGCTCAGCTTCTTCGACAACGTCTCCCTCTTCGAGGGGGGTTCCATCGCAGAGGAAGTGGTCGGGACGAACGCGCCGGGGCTCGCCCTCGTAACCCGCGAACCCGTGATGGTCACCGCGGACGAACATTACTCCCAGATGTACCACCCGGCGTTCTGCGTCGCCTCCCCGATCCTCGACGAGAACCGGAACCTGCTCGGGTGCGTCGACATCACGAAGTTCTTCGACCAATACATCTCCGAGGACGTGAAAAAGCACCTGTTCAGCCTGGCCCTCTCCCTCTCCGACATGATCCGCAACGAGGTGTTCCTCGGGCGGGTCATCAAGTCCCCTTTCGTGCACTACCCGCACGCCGGGGCCTCCGCCGTGGAGACGAGGACGTCCCGGATCGCAGCCGAGCCCGCCGAGGAGCCCCACGTGACCTTCTCGCACATCGTCGGCAAGTCTCCGCCGATCGCCTCCGCGTTGCGGATCGCGCGCACCTACTCGCGGAAGGAGGGGAACATCCTCATCCAGGGGGAGACCGGGACCGGGAAGGAGCTCTTCGCCCGGGCGATCCACGCCGAGGGCCCCCGCTCGGGCGGCCCGTTCGTCGCCGTGAACTGCGCGGCAATCCCGCTGGAGCTCGCGGAGAGCGAGCTCTTCGGGTACGAGCGCGGTGCGTTCACCGGCGCGAAGACGGAAGGGCATCCCGGGAAGTTCGAGCTCGCCCACCACGGGACCATCTTCCTGGACGAGATCAACTCGATGCCGCTGCCGGTGCAGGCCAAGATATTGCGCGTCGTCGAGACGAAGCGCGTTTCCCGGATCAACGGGAAGCGGGAGATCCCCGTGAACGTCCGCGTGGTCGCGGCGTGCAACGGGAACCTGTCCGAGGAGGTTTCCCGCGGAGCCTTCCGCAAGGACCTCTATTTCCGGCTGAACGTCCTGCCGCTGCGGGCGCCCGCGCTGCGAGACATGAGGGACGATTTCCCCGACCTCCTCGCGCACTCCCTCCGGGAGTGCGCAAGGAGGCACGACGCGCCGGAGAAGCGGGTCTCGGAGGGGGCTTTCCGCCGGCTCCTCGCGTACGACTGGCCCGGCAACGTCCGGGAGTTGATGAATTTCGCGGAGTACCTCTGTTTCACCGTGGAAGGGAGCGAGATCCTGGAGCACCACCTCCCTCCCGAGGTCTTCGCCCGGAGGGCCGAGGCCTCCGAACCGCCGCCGGCGCCGGAGGAACCGAGGAACCTCGGGTCGCTCGAGCGGATGTTCCTCTCCGAGACGATGCAGAAGTTCCACGGGAACGCGGCAGGGGCCGCGAAGGCGCTCGGGATCTCCCGCAGCACCCTGTACCGGAAGCTCAAGAAGTACGGGATCGTCCCGTAGGGGTGCCCCCTCAGGGAACGAGGACCGCGCGGAAGACGACCTTCCCCGCCCGCAGCCTCTCCAGCACTTCGTTCACGCTCCCCAGCGGGTGCCGCTCGACCACCGGGGCGATTCCGTGTTCCGCGGCGAACGCCAGCATCGCGTCCATGTCGTCCCGGGTACCCGTCACCGAGCCGCGGACTGTCCGCTGCCCCTGGAGAAGGGCCGCGGGAACGATCGACGCGCGCTCCGCGATCGTCGCAAGCACCACGAGCGTCCCGTTCACGCCGAGACCCGCGATGCACTGCTCGAAGAGACGGGCGGAATCCGCCGCGAGCAGGATCAGGTCGGCGCCTCCCAGCGAGGAGAGCCGCCTGCCGACCTTCTCCGTCCGCGAAAAGACGATCTCCCGGGCGCCCAGCCGCCGCACGAGGTCGCCCCGCTCCTCCTCCTCGAGGACCGCCACGACCCGGGCCCCCATCGCGGACGCCATCCGCACCGCCAGGTGACCGAGACCGCCGATCCCGGCCACCGCGACGGTCTTCCCGGCGATGACCCCCGCCCTGCGGAGCGGGGCGAACGCCGTGACCCCGGCGCACAGGAGCGGGGCGGACTCGACGAGGTCGAGCGGATCGGGTATCCGGTGCACGAACGCCGCGGGCGCCTTCACGAACTCTGCGTACCCGCCGTCCACGGTGACCCCGGTCCCCCTCTGCGCCGTGCAGAGCATCTCGGCTCCCTGGCTGCAGGGGGCGCACACCCCGCAGGCGAACTGCAGCCACGGGATCCCGACCCGGTCCCCGGGCGCGAACCCCTTCGTTCCGGGAGCCGCCTCCACGACGACGCCGGTCACTTCGTGCCCCGGGATGAACGGGGGTTTCGTCCCCCACTGCCTCCACTCCCCGTCGATCAGGTGGAGGTCGCTGTGGCAGACCCCGCACGCGCTCACGCGGACCAGAAGCTCCGCGGGGCCGGGGGAAGGCGCGGGAACCTCCGAGAGGACGAGCGGCCTCCCGAACGCCCCGCAGACGGCGGCCTTCACGCGGGATTCCCGGGGTCCGTCGCCGAAGCGATCGGGACCTCCTCGAACTCCATCTCCAGGAGGTTGATGAAGAGGATCCTCCGGTCCAGGCGCCTCCCCTGGCCGAGAAGGATCTTGCACACTTCCGCGGCCTGGAGGCTTGCGACCACGGCGGGGGTGAACGCCGGGTTCCCGAGGTCCGCCTCCACCCCCTTTCGTCCGCTCCACGACGGGTAGATGTACGGGGTGATGTCCTCGCCGGGCATCTGCGTCGCCATCTGGCCGAACCAGCCGGCGATCGCCCCGTGGACCATGGGGACCCCGCAGTCGCGGCAGGCGCGGGCGAGCTCCACGCGGGCGCTCACGGTGTCGAGGGCGTCGACCGCCGCGCCGGCGCCGGCCAGCAGCTCCGCCCCGTTCTCCCGGCCGAATGCACACTGCCTGGGGATCACCCGGACCGCGGGGTTGATCTTCCCGACCCGCTCGACGGCCGCCTCCACCTTCGGCTCGCCCAGGTTCGCCGGCAGCGCCAGGAGCTGCCGGTTCAGGTTGTGCTCCTCGAACACGTCGGGGTCCACCACGACCAGCGTCCCCACCCCGAGCCGGGCGAGCTCCTCCACCAGGTACCCGCCGAGGCCGCCGGCGCCCGCGACCAGGACCCGGGAACGGAACAGCCTGAGCTGCTGCGCGGTCGATATGGTCCGACGGTTCCTCTGGT
>DASWBR010000025.1:0-7101 GCA_036390495.1 Candidatus Deferrimicrobiaceae bacterium
ACGACGAAGCACAGCGTGTACGCGCCGCCGGCGAACGCCACGCCCGTCACGACGTCGAAGCCGATCCAGATCCCCCAGGGGTAGTCCTGGGAGAGGTTCGTGACGGAGGCGAGCCCGAAGGCGAAGCGGATGACGATGATCACCAGCCCGACCGCGATGATCCCCCCGCTGATGATGTTGAAGGGGGTCAGGATCTTTCCCTTGGGCTTGAGTTCCCGGAGCACGTAGCGCAGGAACCCGGCAACGGTGTCGGCCCCCGTGGGGGACTTGGAGAGGGGAAGGGCGGCGGAGCTACTCTTTTCCATGGCCTTCCTCCTTGCCGTTTTTCTGGGAGGTCAGGTAACTCAGTCCGTACAGGAACGCGGGCCACAGGATGAAGATGTGGGGCACGGCGTAGAGAAATCCGGAGGTCTTTTCCGGGTACGATGCCGTCCCGACGTCCCCGCGAAGGCCTATCTCGGAAGGAGGAGCGCTCCCCAGGAACATCCACGAGGTGCCTCCGGCCTCGTGCTCCCCGTAGATGTACGAGTGGTACTTCCCGGGATGCCGGGCGATCCGCTCCTTGGCGATCTCCACCAGCTGGCGGCGCCTGCCGAAGAGCGTCGCGCCCTGGGGGCACGCCTCGGAGCACGCCGGCTGGTCCCCCTGTACGACGCGGTCGTAGCAGAAGACGCACTTCCGGACGAACGGGCTGGGACTGTCGTACTGGTACTTCGGGACGTCGAAGGGGCAGGAGAGCATGCAGAAGCGGCACCCCATGCACCGTTCCGGGTTGTACTTCACCATCCCCTCGTGCTTCTTCTCGAGCGCCTTGGTCAGGCAGGCCGTGGCGCACGCCGGCTGTGCGCAGTGCATGCACTGCTTGCGGACGAAGATCGGCTTGTCCGGCTCCTTCCTGTTCGGGAACCTGTTGATGACGGTGAAGGCGTCCGGGGTCGTGTCCCGCATCCGGTCGAGCACCTTCTCGTCGGAGAAGGGCTCCTTCGGAGGCGGGAGCTTGTTCTGCCGGTTGCATGCCTCCTCGCAGCTCCGGCAGCCGATGCACTTCGTCGTGTCGATCAGCATCCCCAGGAACTCCCCCACGTCCTTTCCCGCGCTCCCCACGGTTGCGGCTCCGGACGGAATGGAGTTCCCGGCGAGCAGAGTGCAGCCGGCCGCCCCTGCCACCTTCAGAAACCTCCTTCGGTTCAGGCCCATCGTCTGTCTACCTCCTGTGCGGGGTGTCGATTTCCTGCCCTTCCCGGCGACCCTTCCCTCACGCTCCGACCTCTTTCTTCAGCTCGTACTTCTTGATCTTGTTGTACAGCGTGACCCGGTCGATCCCCAGCACCTGCGCGGACCGGATGATGTTCCACCGGTTCTCCACCAGGATCCGCAGGATGTGGTCCTTCTCGATCTCGCCCAGCGACTTCCCGTTCGTCCCCTCCTTCCGCGGGGCCGGCAGACTGATGTCGGTTTCGGTGATCCGGGTGTCCTTCGCCACCACCATCGCCCGCTCGATGACGTTTCGCAGCTCCCTGGCGTTTCCCGGCCAGTCGTGCGCCATGAGGACCCGCAGTGCGCCGTCGGTGACCCCCTCCACCTTCTTTTCCATCTCGATGTTGAACCGGTCGACGAAGTGCTCCACCAGCAGGGGGACGTCCTCCTTCCGCTCCCGCAGCGGCGGAAGTGTGATGGAGATGACGTTCAGGCGGTAGTAGAGATCGTCCCGGAACTTCCCCTCCTCGATCGCCTTCTTGAGGTCCCGGTTCGTGGCGGCGATGATGCGGGAGGTGATCGAGATCAGGCTCGAGCCCCCGACCCGCCGGAACTCCTTCTGCTCGAGAACGCGCAGCAGGTCCATCTGCAGCTTGAGGCTGATGTCGCCGATCTCGTCGAGGAACAGCGTGCCGTCCTGCGCCAGCTCGAGTTTGCCCCGCTTGAGCGAGTCGGCGCCGGTGAAGGAGCCCTTCTCGTAGCCGAACAGTTCACTCTCCAGCAACGTCTCCGTCAGGGAGGCGCAGGACACGGAGATGAAGGGGGCCTCCCGCCGCGGGCTCTCCTCGTGGATCGCGCGCGCCAGAAGTTCCTTCCCCGTGCCGCTCTCGCCCTGGATGAGCACGGTGGAGTTGCTCTTGGCCACGGTCCGCACGAGATCGAAGATCTCCAGGATCCTGTCGCTCTTGCTGATCATGTCGTGGAGCCGGTACTGCTTCTTGAGCTCCTTCCGCAGAAAGATGTTCTCCCGGACGAGCTTCTGGTGCTCGACAATCTTCCGGATCGTCATCGAGAGGTCTTCGGGGTTGAACGGTTTGACCATGTAGTCGTATGCGCCTTCCTTCATCGCCTTCACGGCCGTGTCTACCGTGGCGTACGCAGTCATGATGATGACCAGCTGGTCGGGGACCTGCCTCCGGAACTCCTCCATGAGCTGGATGCCGTCGATCCCCGGCATCTTGAGGTCGATGAGGCAGAGGTCCCACGCACGGGACGGGAAGATCTCGAGCCCCTTCGTCCCGTTCTCCGCCGTCGCCACCTCGTACCCGTCGTCGATCAGCCAGTTGCAGAGGGAGTCGCGGACGATTTCCTCGTCGTCGACGATGAGAATGTTCACCTTCTGGTCCATCTGGATATCCTCCCCTGCCCGATTTTGGAGTCGAGGGTTTGCTGGCAGTGCCGGCAGAAGGCCCGGCTCTTGCGGTCGACGTCGAGGATCGTGTTCGAGAGGTACATGAGGCATTTCACGAGCGAACAGTGGACCAGGCCGAAGGTGTGGCCCAGTTCGTGGAGCGCCTCCTTGTGGAGGCGGTCCCGGAAGATGTCCTCGTCCGGCCGGACGCCGTAGAACTCCTGCCGGAGTCGTGCCAGGGAGACCAGGGCGCCGACGCCGTTCAGCTGGGCTTCCCCGTAGACGAACGTCAGGATCGGGATGCAGAGGTCCTTCTCGGTCACCCCGAGGATCCTGAAGGAGTCGGGCGGAGCCCCCCGGACGAGTTCTTTCAGGATCTTCGTGGAGTGGTACTGGTCGCGATCCACCTCGAAGCTGTGGTCCGGGATCGGCATGTTTCCGGTCGTCTTCACGCCCACCTCCAGGGCCGACTCGATGTCCCGCGCGAGCCACGCAAGGACTCCCTCGTCGATCCCGCCGACGGGTCGGATGTAAAGGATCCCCCCGATGGCCCTCGTCCCTTCACTGGACAGGGAGGGTGATGCGGATCAGCGTCCCTTTCCCCATCTCGCTTTTGACCTCCACCCGCCCCTCGTGCCGCCTGATGATGCTGGCGACGACGGAGAGCCCCAGGCCCGTCCCTTTCTCCTTGGTCGTGTAAAAGGGGTCGAAGATCTTGTCCATGATCTCCGGGGGGATCCCGACCCCGGTGTCCTCGAACTCGAGGACGGCGCTGTGGTCGCCAGGTTTGCGGAAGGTGCGGACCACGAGCCGTCCCCCGTCGCGCATCGCCTCGGCGGCGTTTACAAAGACGTTGATGAACACCTGTTTCATCTGGGAGGGGTCGACATTCATGCTCTGGAGGGGGTCCATCCGGTTCTCCACCTCGACATTGTGGAGCTTGAGCTTGTTCTGCACGATGACGAGCGACTCCTCGATGAGACGGTTGAGGTCGCACAGCTTCTTGCTGGGCTCCATTTGCCGCGTCAGGTCCAGGAGGTTGTGGACGATCGCGCTGGTCCTCTCGACCTCCCTCCCCATGGTGGACAGGTACTCGCGGAACTTCTCCGTGTCCCCGTCCGATTTCTTCTCGAGACGACGTTCCATGAGCTTGATGTAGGTGAACACCCCCGCCAGCGGGTTGTTGATCTCGTGCGCCACCGTGGCCGCGATTTTTCCCACCGCCGCGAGCTTCTCGCTCTGGAGGAGCTGCTGCTGGGCGTCTTTGAGCTCCCGCGTCCTTTCCTCGACCTTCTCCTCGAGGTTCCGGATCAACCCGTGGATCTCCTCGTTGGCCTTCTGGAGGCTCTCCGTCATGCGGTTGAAGGATTCGGCGAGGTGCCCCATCTCGTCGTCGGTCTTCACCGGGATGGAGTGGGCCAGGTCGCCGTTGGCGACCCGTTTGGTCCCCAGGACGAGCTCCTTCACGGGCTTTCCGACGAACCGCATGAAAATCGCCACGACGCTCGCCGAGATCACGAGGATGAGCAGGATGTTGAAGACGATCGTTTCGTTCCGTGCCTTTCCGATCTCCCGGTCCACCTCCTCGAGGGACATGGTGATGTCGATAACCCCCAGGATCTTCTGCTCGGCGGCGTGAAAGTGGCAATACGACGTGGAGCACGCCTTTTCGGTGTTGTAGAGGGGATTGATGATCCCCAGGACCCGGTGTCCGTGGCCGGAGGAGAAGATCCGGCTCCGCTCGGAAGAAGCCAGCCGTTCGAGGGGTTTCGCCTCCGCGTGGCAGGCGTAGCAGGCTTCCGCCCTCTTGTCCACCATCGTGGAGATCTCGCTGGCGTTCGTGGAGAAGAGGATGACTCCCTCCGGGTTGTAGATCCGGACCTTCTCGATCCCCTTCTGGTTGCCGATCGTGGCCATGATCCGGTAGGCTTCCTGTTTCCGGTTCTCCATCATGTCGTTTTGTATGGATTTTTCTATCGTCTCGCTGAGGTGGTGCGCGTTTTTCATCATGATCATGTCCAGGCGCTTTTCCTGGAAGGAGAGGTTGAGGTAGCCGAAGATGCCGTTGACCAGGATGGCGGAGGCGGCCACCAGGAGGACGAATTTCAATTCGATGCTCTTATTCCACCGCGTGGCCGGCCCCCCGGTTTCTGTATACTGTATACATTATACACAGCAGAAAATGGCGATCAAGCAAACGAAACGCCCGGGTGATGAATTGTTCAACGTTTCGAAATTCCACCCCGGGATATAATCCCCGGTGCGGAGGGCGGCAATGGATTTCGGGAGAGGCGACGTTCTTGCGGCAAGGGAGCGGGTCTACCGGTTGGCGTACCGGACGCCGCTGGTGGAGGAGCCGCCCCTTTCCGACCGCTTCGGGGGCAGAATCCTGTCCAAGCTGGAAAACCTCCAGAACACCGGTTCCTTCAAAATCCGGGGGGCGGCCAACAAGGTGCTCGCACTGGACCCGTCCTCCACCCCCGGGGTCGTGTCCGCCAGCGCCGGGAACCACGCACGCGGCGTTGCCCGGGCAGCACGCGTCGCCGGCATCCCCGCCACCCTCGTGATGCCGGTCTGGGCGCCCGTGTCCAAATCCTCCGCCGCCCGGCGGGATGGAGGGGACGGGACCCGGATCATCCTGCACGGCGAGTCGTTCGACGAAGCGTACGACCACGCGGCGGCGATCGCCTCCGCCTCCGGGATTTCCATGGTCCATCCGTTCGACGACCCCATGGTGATCGCCGGCCAGGGGACGCTGGGGTGGGAGATCCTGGAGGAGTCGGGACCGCCCGGGACGATCTACGTCCCGGTCGGCGGCGGGGGGCTGCTGGCGGGGATCGGCGCGGCCGTGAAGGAGCTCTACCCGTCGGTGGACCTGGTGGCGGTGCAGGCGGAGGGGGCCTCATCCCTCTCCCCCTCCCTGCGCCTGGGGCGGCCCGTCCCCTGCCCGCACGTCCGCACGATCGCCGACGGGATCGCGGTGAAATCCCTCAGCGAGAGGACTTTCGAGGCCGCGAGCCGGTGGGTGGACGACGCCGTCACCGTCGACGACGAGGAGATCGCCGCGGCGATCCTGTACGCCCTGGAGGAGATGAAGACCACCCTGGAGGGAGCCGGCGCCGCGGCCCTCGCGGCGCTCCTTTACAAGCGGCCCCCGGGGAAATTCCCCGTCGTGCTGGTCCACTCCGGCGGAAACATCGACGTGAATTTCCTGGCGCAAATCACGGAGCGTGGGCTCTTCCGCTCCGGGCGGATCGTCCGCCTCCGGTTCCTCGTCGCGGACCGGCCGGGCTCGCTCGCCGCCCTCCTCGCCGCCGTCGCCCGCGAACGCTCCAACGTGATCCGGATCGAGCACGACCGTCTTCCGTCCGACTGCCCGCCGGGATACTCGACGGTGTCCCTGCTCCTCGAAACCCGCGACAGGTCCCACGCGGCGGAACTGGTCGCCCGCCTCGGGGACCAGGGTTTCCACCCCACCCGCTGAACCGTTCGCCGCATCCCGCGGTCCTGTCCGCCGGCGGTCCCGGGAACCGTTCGGGGTGACCGCGCGCCCGGCCCCTCCCGGCTTCCGTTTTTCCTACGGGCGCGGGGCGGGCGCGGGGGGTGCGGCATCCCGGGGCACGGCCTGGTCCGCCCACGCCGCGAGCGCAGGCAGAAGCCTCCCCGCCGCGCGGTTCGCCGCGTCGGCCCCCCCGGAGGCGTCCTCCGAAGGCGCATCTTCTTTTGCCTCGAACCGCCGCGTGGCGACAACCCCCTGCCGCCGCACGTCGACGAGCACAGCCCGGACGGAAAGGCGGACGCGGGCGGGCCGCGAGAAGAATTCCTGTTCCAGGACGAGGTCCTCGGTGTCCAGCCGGTAATCCGCATCGGCCGCGATCGGCGCGCGGATGACCGCGCGCCAGCACCCCCCCTCCTCCATCGCCTGCACCAGGAGGGGCGTCAGCATTCGGCCCGGGGTGTCGACCCACCGGCTCTCCGCGTAATACCCCAGGAGGTCCGGCCGTAGGAGGTAGGCCATCCGGGAGGTATCGAATCCCGGCTCCTCCCTGGGAACGTTGACGAGCAGCGTGAAGGCTCTCGGGCCGCACGCCCGGGCCTCCGCGGAGGCTTTCGCGGGTTCCGGGCGCAGCACGAAGGTGTTCCGCGTCGCCCCGCGTGGAGCGGGCAGCAATGTGCACCCGGCGACCGCGACAGCCAGGAGCAGGATGGCCACCCCGGGGACTCCCCCGTATAGGCCGTACCTCCGGTCCGTGTACCGGTTCATCTTCCCGCCCCCCCTCTCTCGCCCGGACCCGGGGGCACGGGGTGGCGGCCGAGGACCACGGAGTCCGGCTCCTGCTCCAGCTGCCTCCCCAGTCGTTGCAGCTGTGCGGTCAGCTGCCGCAGATCCGACACGAGGGCCTGGATTTCCGGCAGCCCCTGGCGGGTGAACCGCCCGAGGTCCTGCCGGTTTTCCCCTACCATGGCGGCCAGCTCGCGGCCGGCGCGCGCGA
>DASWBR010000026.1:0-1514 GCA_036390495.1 Candidatus Deferrimicrobiaceae bacterium
TACTCCCGTGCGGAGAACCCCACGCGCCACGCCGCGGAGGAGGCCCTTGCGGGTCTGGAAGGCGGGACCCGGGCGGTGGCCTTCTCCTCCGGCATGGCGGCGGTATCCGCCGTGATGACCCTGTTCCGCCAGGGCGACCACGTGCTCTGCTCGGACGACCTGTACGGCGGCACGTACCGGCTCTTCGAGAAGATCCTCTCGGGGTACGGGCTGCGGTTCGACTACGTCGACATGGGGGACCCCGCCGCGATCCGCCGGAAGATCGGCAGGCGGACGCGCGCCCTCTTCATCGAGACCCCCACCAACCCGATGATGAAGATCGCGGACCTGCGCGGAGCCGCGGCCGTTGCGAAAGGCGCGGGGATCCTCTCCATCGTGGACAACACGTTCCTGTCGCCCGCGCTCCAGCGCCCCCTGTCCCTGGGGATCGACGTGGTCGTCCACAGCGCCACGAAGTTCCTGGGCGGGCACAACGACCTCATCGGCGGCACCGTGGTCGTATCGGACCCTTCCCTCGCGGAGAAGATGCTCTTCGCCCAGAAGGCGGTGGGCGCGGTACTTTCTCCCTGGGACGCCTGGCTCCTCCTCCGCGGGATCAAGACGCTGCACCTCCGGGTGCAACGGGCCCAGGAGAACGCGATGGTCCTGGCCCGGTTCCTCTCCTCCCACCCCTTCGTCCGGAAGGTTTTCTACCCCGGCCTGCCGGGGCACCCGAGGGCCGCGCTGCACGCCTCCCAGGCGGACGGGCCGGGGTCGATCGTCTCCTTCGAGCTGTCGAAAGAGCGCGCAGTCCCCCGGTTCCTCTCCTCCCTGGAAACCGTGCTGCTCGCGGAGAGCCTGGGCGGAGTCGAGTCGCTGATCACACACCCCGCGACGATGACCCACTCCGACATACCCCCGGAAGAGCAGGCGGAGGTGGGGCTGACCCCCTCGCTGGTCCGGCTGTCGGTGGGTGTGGAACACGTCGACGACCTGGCGGAGGACCTGGCGCAGGCGTTGCGCAAGGCGGCGGGCAGGTAAAGCCCTCCGCTCACTTCTTCGGTTCGTTCCCCTCCTGCCACGGCCCCGTCCGTTCGGGGTCCGCCGGAGACGGCTCCTCCGGAGGCGGGGCCCCCAGGGTCTTTTCCACCTTCCGCTCCAGCCCCGTGAGGTTGGGGACCTCGGACACCGCCGCCTGGTACTCTTCCGGACTGATCATCCGCGCCGCCGCCATGCGGCGGAGGATCCGGTCCGAGCGCCGCATCACCCGGTCCATCTTCCGGTACGGGTCGTACACCCTCGGCCCCGGGAGCATGGAGGCGAGGAAGGCGCACTCCCGTACGGTCAGCGCGGAGGGGGGCTTCCCGAAATAGTATTGCGACGCGTGGCCAATCCCGTACACCATCGGCCCCAGTTCGACGACGTTGAGGTAGAGCTCGAGGATCCGGCGCTTGGTGAGCGCGTCCTCCATCCGCCGCGCGAGGAGGATCTCCTTCGCCTTGCGGGTCAGGGTCTTCTCGCGGGAGAGGAAGAGG
>DASWBR010000027.1:0-3841 GCA_036390495.1 Candidatus Deferrimicrobiaceae bacterium
CCGCGACACGCGCCCGACGTTCGCGGAGACACCCGGGGCATACACCGGCCCGGTCCCGATGGTCGTCCACGTCCACGGAGCGGTGGGCGTCGCGGACGACAGCGACGGGTACGCGGAGGCGTGGTACCTGCCGGCGGCCAAAAACATCCCCGCCGGGTACGCCGACAACGGAACTTGGTACGACTTCTTCGCGGGCAAGGCCTCCGCGAGTTACGGGGTCGCCTGGGGCCCGGGCTTTGCCACGTTCCAGTATCCGAACCTCAACCGCGCCTCGACCATCTGGTACCACGACCACACGCTGGGAATGACCCGGTTGAACGTCTACGCCGGTCCGGCCGGGTTCTACATCATCCGGGGCGGCCCGGCCGGCGACTCCTCCGTGCGGGACACCCGCACGGGCCTTCCGGCGGTTCTGCCGGGACCTGCGCCCAAGGTGAACGACAAGTTCCCCCCCAACAAGGCGTATTACGAGATCCCGATCGCCGTCCAGGACCGCTCGTTCAACAGCGACGGTTCGCTCTTCTACCCGGAGTCGCGCGTGTTCTTCGACGGGCTCGTTTCCCCCTACATCCCCGCCGGGGAATTCTCCCCGATCTGGAACCCGGAGTTCTTCGGCAACATGATCATGGTCAACGGGAACACCTGGCCGTTCCAGACCGTGGAGAAACGGCGGTACCGCATCCGGTTCCTCAACGGCTGCAACTCCCGCTTCCTGATCCTGGACTTCAACCAGATGCCCGGCGTGGAAGTGTGGCAGATCGGCAACGAAGGCGGCTTCCTGGCCGCGCCGGTGAACCTCACGGCAACCAACGGGAACCGTATCCTCATGGGGCTGGCCGAGCGCGCAGACGTGATCGTGGACTTCACCAACGTTCCGGCGGGCAATTACATCCTCGGCAACGTCGGTCCCGACGAGCCGTTCGGCGGCGGAGTTCCGGGCGTTGATTTCCCGGTCTCCGACCCCGGCTCGACCGGACAGGTCATGCAGTTCCGGGTCGTCCCGGCCGTGGCGCCCGACCCCACCACGCCGCCCGCGTTCCTCGCGCTGCCGGCCATCACTCCGCTGCCGGCAGCCACCAACACCCGCCGGCTGGGACTTTTCGAAAAGGCCGGTACCGGGTTCGATGCGGACGGAAACGAGGTGGAGGGACCGATCGAGGCTCAACTCGGCATTATAGTGGATGGTGTCGGGGTGCCGATGACATGGATGGACCCCGTGTCCGAGAATCCTGCGTTGGGAACCACGGAAGTCTGGGAGTATTACAACACGACCGCAGACGCCCACCCGATGCACGTGCACGAGGTCACTTTTGAGGTCGTGAACCGGGAGGGGCTGGTTCTGGATCCGGAAACGGGGGAACCCGTCCGACCGGTTCAGCTTGACGGCAATGTCACTCCACCCGAGGCATGGGAATCCGGGTTCAAGGATACTGTCATCGCCTACCCGGGCCAGGTCACCCGCATCCGGGCGCAGTTCCTGACCCCCGGCCAGTACGTCTGGCACTGCCACATCGTCGAGCACGAGGACAACGAGATGATGCGGCCGTACCGGATCGGCCCGGTCCAGCCAGGACAGCCAGTCAGATAGAGGGAATTTCTTCCGGAAGAGGGGGCCCGTGCGGGCGGCCCCCTCTTTTTGTATAATGGGCCGGCAACAGTTGCCACCGGCAAGATCCATCATTCTGACGAGGTGATCCGGTATGAAGCGGGTACGGTTTGCGGTTGTTACGCTGATGCTCTCATACGGCCTCTGCGCGGCCGGGGAACCGCCGGAAATCCGCGACGAAAGCGATCGGATCAGCTACAGCATCGGATACCAGATCGGGGGCGACTTCAAGCGGCAGGGGACGGACCTCAAGACGGACCTCGTCGAGCAGGGGATCCAGGACGCCCTGAAAGGGAACAAGCCCCGGATACCGCCGGAGGAGATGCACAAGACGCTGGTGGAACTGAAGCGGAAAGTCACGGCGGCGCAGCAGGCGGAACACAAGAGGGCGGCGAAGAAGAACCAGGCCGAGGGGGAGGCGTTCCTCGCGGAGAACGCGAAGAAGGAGGGGGTGGTCACCCTGCCGAGCGGGCTGCAGTACAAGATCCTGGCGGAAGGCGAGGGGGCATCGCCCAGGGCCACCGACAACGTGACGGTCCACTACCGCGGAACCCTTCTCGACGGGACCGAGTTCGACAGTTCCCACCGGCGCAACCGGCCGGCGAATTTCCGGGTGAACGCCCTCATCCGGGGATGGTCGGAGGCCCTCCAGCGGATGAAGCCGGGGGCGAAGTGGCAGCTCTTCATCCCCGCGAAGCTGGCCTATGGAGATCGCGCCACGACCTCCGGAGTCCCGCCGAACAGCGTGCTGGTCTTCGAGGTGGAGCTCCTCAAGGTGAACTGATCCGGGGGCGGGCCCCGCCCCCTACTTCCCCTTCCGCAGCACCCGCTTGTCGCCCACCCGGAGCGTCACCTT
Source organism: Candidatus Deferrimicrobiaceae bacterium (assembly GCA_036390495.1). Classification (GTDB taxonomy): domain Bacteria; phylum Desulfobacterota; class Deferrimicrobia; order Deferrimicrobiales; family Deferrimicrobiaceae; genus JAGGAJ01. The sequence goes on from DASWBR010000027.1 coordinate 2,463, forward strand.
CGTCCCGTCGAAATGCTCCAGCAGCGGGATCGTGTATTTCCGGGACAGGCCGGACAGCTCCTTGAACTCCGGGACCGTGATCTCCCCGCGCTGCGCGATGAACGCGATGAGCTTCTCCTGGATCCCTTTCAGCGCCGCGGCGTCGAAGAGGAGCTCCTTCACCCGCACTACCTCCCCGGCGCGCGCGAGGCCGTCCAATACCTTGTCCACCGCCCGCGGGTCGCGGGAAAGCGACTGGACCGCCTCGAGGACCTCCGTCCGGGTCGGGGCGTTGGTACCGGCGGCCCGGACCACCTCCGCGACCTTGCGCGCCAGCGGGGTTCCGAGCTCCACCGCCTTCGGCTTCCGGGCGGGGAGCAGGTACAGCTCCCCCTGCCGGGCGACGGCGGGGTTGCCGTCCAGCGCAAGCGAAAGGAGCGCCGGGTCGGGCGGGGAAGGGAAGAGGGCCGAAACCTCCTCGCGGGGGAACCCCTGCCGGTCGGGGCTCCGGTCGTGCAGGCGGGAGAGCGCCGAGACCGAGAACGCCGCCGCGGCGTCGACCGCTTTCCTGTGCCAGAACCTCGCGAATCCGGGCCCCGGGACGATCCCGTTCGCCGGGGAGAGGGCGGCGAGGGCCGTCTTCCCTCCGACGCCCGCCACCGCCGCCGCGAAGAGGGCGGTCGCCCCCGCCGCGCCGGCGTCCTCGACGGCGGCGAGCACCCGCTCCGCGGGATCTTCCGACCGCAGGCGCGGAAGCGCCTCCGGCACCGCCTTCCCGGTCCCCCTGCGGGCGGGCGGCTTCGGGTGGAGCACCGTCCCCCCCCCGATCGTGTAGCCGAAGTTCGCGAGCGGGGAGAAGCCGCGCAGGATGAACCGGTCGCCGCCGCAGAGGACCGTCTCCTCGGACAACAGCACCCGCCCGTACCCCGAGCCGCCCGGGGAGATCTCCGCCTGCCCGTACAGCAGGATCCTCCCCACGCAGGAGAACGTCCCCGCGTGGAAGGAGACCTGCGCCCGGTGGCGCAGCGGTTTCGGGACCAGCGGCAGGTACTCGGCGAAGACTTCGGCGGACTTCGTGGGGGCGAGCGTCCCGGGGTGGCACAGCACCGAGCCGCGCGGGGCGCTCTCCTTCTCCACCCCCTGCAGGTTGACAGCCGTGCGCGTCCCTGCGGCGGCGCGCGGGACCGGGCCGCCGTGGACCTGCAACCCGCGGACCTTCGCCACCGTCCCGCCGGGTAGGATCGCCACCTCCTCGCCCACCGCGACCGTACCGCCGACCAGCGTCCCCGTGACCACCGTGCCGAACCCCTTCATCGTGAAGGAGCGGTCCACGGGGAGCCGGAACAGGTGGGACGGGTCCTTCCCCGGGATCGCCGCGGCGAGGCGGTCGATCGCCGCGA
>DASWBR010000028.1:0-10649 GCA_036390495.1 Candidatus Deferrimicrobiaceae bacterium
GCGGAACGCCAGACGATCCGGGGACGGGAGATGATCGTCAACCGGATCCCGCTGCGGGACGGGGACCGGATCATCGGGGCGTACGGGCGGGTGATCTTCAAGACGGTGGAGCAGCTCCGGGAACTGGCGTCGAAGATGAACCTCCTCGAGTCGAAGGTGCGGTATTACGAGGAGGAGCTGACGCACCTGCGGGGGGCCCGGTACACGTTCGCCTCCATCGTGGGGGAGGGACCCGCCGCGTCGGCGGCGAAGGCGGAGGCGGAGCGCGCCTCGCGGACCGATTCCACGGTCCTGCTGCGGGGGGAGACCGGGACCGGGAAGGAGCTGTTCGCCCACGCGATCCACGCCGCCGGGGCGCGACGGGCCGGCCCCTTCATCAAGCTGAACTGCGCCGCGGTCCCCGCGGAGCTCCTCGAGTCGGAGCTGTTCGGGTACGAGGAGGGGGCGTTCACGGGGGCGCGCAGGGGGGGAAAACCGGGGAAGTTCGAGCTCGCCTCGGGCGGGACCCTGTTCCTCGACGAGATCGGGGACATGCCGCTCCCGATGCAGGCGAAGCTCCTTCGCGCCCTCCAGGAGCGGGAAGTGGATCGCCTCGGGGGAACCGCGTCCCGGCGGGTGGACCTGCGGCTGATCGCCGCGACCAGCCGGAACCTCGAGGAGCTGGTCGGGCAGGGGACGTTCCGCGCGGACCTCTATTACCGGGTCAACGTGATCCCGATCCGGGTCCCGCCGCTCCGGGAGCGCCTCGAGGATCTGCGCGCCATCTCCGAGGCGTTCCTCGCGGGGCTTGCCGCCGACACGGGGGAACCGAAGAAGCGCGTGTCGGCCGAGCTGCTGGAGATCCTGCGGGCGCACCCCTGGCCCGGGAACATCCGGGAGCTCCAGAACGTGCTGGAGCGGGCGGTGGCCATGTCCCGCGGCGAGGTCCTGCTGCCGGAGCACATCCCCGCCCACCTGCTGCGGGACGCGCCCGGCGCGAGGAAGGAGCTGGCACCGGGATCGCTGGCTTCCGCCCGGGCCGGGGCGGAGCGGGCCGCCATCGTCGCCGCCCTCGGAGCCGCCGGGGGGAACCGGTCGAAGGCGGCGGCGATGCTGCGCATCCACCGCGTCAAGCTGTACGAGAAGATGAAGCGGCTCGGAATCGAGGTCCCGCCCAGGCGGTGATTCCCGGCGGGCGAGCGGGTCCCGCCCGCCCGCGTCACGCCTGCAGCGCGGCCACCGCCATGGCGTTGACGATGTCCCCCGGGCCGCACCCGCGGGAGAGGTCGTGGGCGGGTTTCGCAAGGCCCACCAGGAGCGGTCCGATGGCCTGCGCGCCGGCGAGCCGCTCCGTCAGCTTGTACGCGATGTTCCCGGCGTCGAGATCGGGGAAGACGAGGACGTTCGCGCGCCCCGCCACCCGGCTGCCGGGCGCCTTCCGCTCCCCGACGGAAGGGACCAGCGCCGCGTCGCCCTGGAGTTCCTCCTCGATCGCCAGCTCCGGCGCCCGCGCGCGGGCGATTTCCCCCGCCCGCCGCACCTTGAGCACGTCGGGGTGGTCCCCGCCGCTCCCCTTGGTGGAGAAGGAGAGGAGCGCCACGCGCGGCGGCGACCCGAGGAAACGGGACCAGAACCGCGCCGCCAGGATCGCGATGTCGGCGAGTTGCTCCGCGTCGGGGTTCGGGTTGACCCCGGCGTCGCTGTAGAGGAGCACTCCGTCCTCCCCCCAGCGCGGGTCGGGGTGCACCATGAAGAAGCAGCTGGAGACGATCCGGGTTCCCTCCTGGAGGCCGAGGATCCGGATGGCGGCGCGGATCACCTCCGCGGTGGCGTGCGCCGCCCCCCCGACGCTTCCGTCCGCGAATCCCTCCCGAACCATCATGGCGGCGTACGAAAGCGGCTGCGCGACCGTCCGCCTCGCCTCTTCCGGGGTACGGACGTCCTTCCCCCGCCGCAGCGTCCAGTAGAGGGAGGCGAACTCCCCGAGGCGGGGGGAATCCGCCGGGTTCTCCGTCGGGATGCCGGAAAGGGAGACGCCTGCCTTAGTCGCAGCCGCCCCGATCCCGTCGGGCCTCCCGAGCAGCACAGGCCGGGCGACGCCGGAATCGGCCGCCGTCCGGGCCGCCGCGACCACGCGGGGATCCTCTCCTTCCGGAAGGACGATGGTCTTCCCCTGCCGGGAGGCGAGGGCGCGGAGGCGGGCGAGGAAATCCAGACCTTATTCCCCCTTGTAGACGGGCTTGCGCTTGGCGGCGAACGCCGCGAGCCCTTCTTCCCGGTCCTTCGTGGGGATGACCGCCTCGTACGCCGCCGTCTCCAGCGCCAGGCCGGTGGCCAGGTCCGTCTCGCACCCCCGGTTGATGGCCAGCTTCGCCTGCCGCAGGGCGACGGGGCCGGCCGACAGCATCTGGTCCGCCAGTTCCCGGGCTGCCTTCATCAGGTCGGCGGCGGGGACGACGCGGTTGACCAGCCCGATGGCCAGCGCCTCCGCGGCCCCGACGCTGCGACCCGTGAGGATCAGTTCCTTGGCGCGCCCCACCCCGACGAGGCGCGGGAGCCGCTGCGTCCCCCCTGCCCCGGGGATGATCGCCAGCTTCACCTCCGTCAGCCCAAGGGTCGCGCGGTCGGACGCCACGCGGAGGTCGCACGCGAGGGCCAGCTCGGTGCCGCCCCCCAGCGCGACGCCGTTGACGGCGGCGATGACCGGCTGCGGGAGCGACTCGATGGCGGTGAAGGTGTCGCGGATCGTGGAGAGGAAACGGCGCACCTGGTCCGGCGAAAGGGTGGCGCGCTCCTTGAGGTCGGCGCCCGAGCAGAACGCCTTCTCCCCCGCGCCGGTGATCACGGCCACGCGCGCCGAGCGGTCGAACCGGAGCGCGTTTACCGCGGCTGCCAGCGCCTCGACGGCCGACAGGTTCAGGGAGTTCATGCTGCCGGGGCGGTTGAGGGTGATCGTGCAGAGCCCCCCGGAGGACTCCACGAGCAGTTCGTGTTTTTCCATCGCCGGCTACTCCGGGAGTTCGACCAGGAGCCGCAGCAGCGCGCCCCCCATGGTCTTCCCCTGGTTGTCGGCCCGCAGCGACGCGGTGGCCCCGCCGCCCAGGGCGTCCTCGAGGAGGAAATTGAGGGAGTGGATGTAGGGCATCTCGTACCGGGTGACGGGGCCGTGGACCCACCCCCGGAAATGCTCCCGGACCCGCTCCGCGGTCACCTGCTCCACCAGGATGGGGTAATGCTCCGGCCTGCGCGCGATCAGGCCGATGTTGCAGCTGTTCCCCTTGTCCCCGGAACGCGCGTGCGCGATCGTGACCAGCGGTACGCGGCGCATCATGTCACCTCCACGAAGTGCACTTCCGGCCGGATGGCGGCCGCCGGGATCAGCGCGGGCCAGTATTCGAGGATCTCCTGGGGCGTCGCCCGGGCCGAGTATCCGCCCCCCTGCGGCGGCCCGCAGGTGACCAGGCACGGGACTTCCGGCCCCAGCTTGCTCGCCTCCTCCGCCGTCTTCGTCCGGATCCCCACCCGCAGCCGGACCTCCTGCGGCTCGTGGCCCGGGACCTCGGAGAGCGGGCCGTGAAGGGAGTTGTAGCCGATGTAGTCGAACAGGACCGCGTCGGCCTGCAGCCCGACGATGCGGAACCTCTCCGAAAGGACCTTCGCGGCGAGCTGCGCCTTTTCCAGGGCCTGGGGCCAGGAGAACCCGAGGTCGGCGAAGGCGCGGAACCCGTTCCGGTAGCTGATCGAGACCTTGAGGGTGTCCGGGGCGGGCCGCCCCTTCGCGCCCCAGAGCTTCACGCGGTCCGGCCCCGCGTCCTCGATGCGCACCTCGCTGAAATCGGCGACCACGTCCGGCGTGATGTAGTTGCGGGGGTCTCCGATCTCGTAGAGGAGCTCCTCCTTCACGGTGCCGGCCTCCACCAGCCCGCCGGTCCCGTCCGGCTTCGTGATGATGGCGCTGCCGTCCTCCGACACCTCGGCGATGGGCCATCCGACCCGCGCCAGGTCGGGGACCCGGTCCCAGCCGCCGGTGTAGTTGCCGCCGGTGACCTGCGCCCCGCACTCGATGACGTGGCCGATGCAGATCCCGCACGCAAGCAGGTCCAGCTCGTCCATCCGCCAGCCGAACTCGTGGATCATCGGGGCGAGGAAGAGGGACGTGTCGGTGTTGCGGCCCGTGATGACGATGTCGGCACCGCCGTTCAGGGCTTCCACGACGGGGGCCACCCCCAGGTAGACGTTCGCGCTGGTGACGCGGTCCCGGATGGCCTCGATGCCCGAGCCGTCGTCCATGTTCTTCAGCGCGTACCCCTGCGCGGGGAGTGTGTCGAGGCGGTCCAGGATGTTGTCCCCCTCGACCGTCGCGATCTTCACCTTGAGGCCCTGGCCGCGGGCGACCTGCGCGATCGCCTCGGCACAGCCGCGGGGGTTGACCCCGCCGGCGCTGGCGATGAGCCGGATCCCCTGTTGCTTCACCCGCGGCAGGATCTGGCGGCACAGGGTCACGAAGTCGTGGGCGTACCCGCGGGAAGGGTCCCGCTCCTTCTGTTTCTGCAGGATCGACATCGTCAGTTCGGCCAGGTAGTCGAAGCAGATGTACTGCACCCTGCCGCGATCCACCAGCGCGAAGGGGGCGTCCAGCCGGTCCCCCCAGTACCCTTGTCCCGTCCCGATGCGTATCGTCTTCATGGTTCCTCCGTCGCCGGCTTCGGTTCCCCCCCGTCGATCACGATCAGCTCCGTCCCTTCGCCCACGAGGTCGCCGACGGCGTACCGGAGCCGGGTGACGACGCCCCCCCGGGGGGCCGTGATGGTGTACTCCATCTTCATCGCCTCCAGGACCAGCAGCGCCTTCCCCCTCTCCACGGTTTCCCCATCCCGGACCATCACCGCCACCACTTTCCCGGGCATCGGCGCGGTCAGCTTCCCGGCGACCGCCTCCTCCTCGCCGGACAGGGCGTGCGGGTCGTGGAGGGTGAGGACGTGGGCGCCGCCCTGGTCGAGTACGGTGAGGGAGTTCCCGTGCCGGACGACGGTGGCCTTGACCCGGGTTCCACCGAGGTCCGCCAGCAGATCCCCCGCTGCGTCCAGCTCGCCCCGCGCGGGGATCTCCCCGCCGGGGAGCTCGAGGAGGTACCCGTCGGCCCTGTAGTGCGCCACCGCCCGGACCGTCCGGTCCCCGTCCGCGAAGTGGAGGTCGTGGTGGTTTCCGGAGTTGAGCCGCCAGCCGTTCGTCCGGTTCCAGGGGGAGTGGGGGTCGGACGAGGCGCGCGCGGCCCGCTCCGCCTCCCGGGCGTTGCGCAGCAGCACGTCGAGGGACGCCAGCGCGAGCGCGCGGTCCGGCGCCGGGCGGGGGTCCGGGAAGAGCGCGGCGCGGTGACGGTCGATGAACCCGGTGTCCAGCTCCCACGCGGCGTAGGAGGGATGCGCCGCGACGCTCTCCAGGAATCCGATGTTGGTGGCCACCCCCACGACCTGGAACTCGGCGAGGGCCTTCCGCAGCCGGCGCAGGGCGCTTCCCCGGTCGGTGTCCCAGACGACGAGCTTGGCGATCATCGGGTCGTAGTGGACGCTCACCTCGTCCCCCTGCCGCACCCCGGTGTCGACCCGGACGTTGGTGCTCTCCGCGGGGGCGCGCAGGTGGGCGAGCCGCCCGACGGAGGGGAGGAAGCCGCGCCCCGGATCCTCCGCGTAGATACGGGCCTCGATGGCGTGGCCCCCGATGGAGAGCTCCCTCTGCCCCACGGGGAGCGCCTCGCCGGCCGCCACCCGGAGCTGCCACTCCACGAGGTCCTGCCCGGTGATCATCTCGGTCACCGGGTGCTCCACCTGGAGGCGGGTGTTCATCTCCATGAAGTAGAAGGATCCGTCCTCGTCCAGGAGGAACTCCACGGTCCCCGCCCCGACGTACCCGATGGCGCGGGCCGCGGCCACCGCGGCCGCCCCCATCTTCGCCCGCAGCGCCGTCTTCACTCCCGGAGCCGGCGCCTCCTCCAGCACCTTCTGGTGGCGGCGCTGGATGGAGCAGTCGCGCTCGAAGAGGTGGACCGCGTTCCCCTTCGCGTCGCAGAAGACCTGGATCTCCACGTGGCGCGGGCGCGCGAGGTACTTCTCCAGGAGGACGCGATCGTCGCCGAACGACGCAAGGGACTCCCGCCTCGCGGAGGCGAGGGCGTCGCCGAAATCCGCCGGGCCGGAGACCACCCGCATCCCCTTCCCTCCTCCCCCCGCGCTCGCCTTGATGAGGACCGGGAAGCCGATCCGCCCGGCCTCGTCCCGCAGCCGCCCCGGTTCCTGGGAATCCCCGTGGTAGCCGGGAACCAGGGGAACCCCCGCCTTCTCCATGATCACCTTGGCGGCGCTCTTGGACCCCATGGCGCGGATCGCTCCGGGGGGCGGACCGATGAAGACGACCCCAGCGGACCCGCACGCCTCCGCGAAGCCGGCGTTCTCCGAGAGGAACCCGTATCCCGGGTGCACGGCCTGCGCTCCGCTGCGCGCCGCCGCCTCGAGGATGGCTTCGACCTTCAGGTAGCTCTCCCGCGCCGGGGCGGGGCCGATGCGGTACGCCTCGTCGGCCGTCGCCACGTGGAGGGCGCCCGCGTCGGCGTCGGAGTAGACCGCGACGGTCCGGATCCCGAGGCGCCTCGCGGTCCGGATCACCCGGCAGGCGATTTCGCCCCGGTTGGCGATGAGGATCTTCTCGAACATGCCCCTGTCCTTCCTCCCCGGCGTCACATCCGGAACACGCCGAACACGGTCTTTTCCGGCGGCGCGTTCAGGGAGGCCGATATCCCCAGGCCGAGCACCGTGCGGGTGTCGGCCGGGTCGATGATCCCGTCGTCCCAGATCCTCGCGGTGGCGAAGTACGGGTGCCCCTGGGTCTCGTACTGCTCGCGGATCGGCTTCCGGAACGCCTCCTCCTCCTCGGCGCTCCACTTCTGCCCCCGCGCCTCCATCCCGTCCCGCTTCACCTGCGCGAGGACGCTCGCCGCCTGCTCCCCGCCCATGACGGAGATCCGGGCGTTGGGCCACATCCACAGGAAGCGGGGGCTGTAGGCCCGGCCGCACATGCCGTAATTCCCCGCCCCGAAGCTTCCGCCGATGATGAGGGTGAACTTCGGGACGCGGGCGCACGCCACGGCGGTGACCATCTTCGCCCCGTCCTTGGCAATCCCCCCGGCCTCGTACCGGCTCCCGACCATGAAGCCGGTGATGTTCTGGAGGAAGACGAGGGGGATGCCGCGCTGGCAGCACAGCTCGATGAAGTGCGCCCCCTTCAGGGCCGACTCGGAGAAGAGGATCCCGTTGTTCGCCACGATCCCCACGGGGTACCCCCAGATGCGGGCGAAGCCGCAGACGAGGGTGGTGCCGTAGAGCTGTTTGAACTCGTCCAGCTCGGAGCCGTCCACGATGCGGGCGATCACCTCCCGCACGTCGTACGGCTTCCGGATGTCGGACGGGATGATGCCGTAGAGCTCGGACGGGTCGTACGCCGGCTCCGCCGGCTCCCGGAGGGAGGTCTCCATCCGCTTCGTCCGGTTGAGGCTCTCGACGGCCCGCCGGGCGAGCGCGAGGGCGTGCCCGTCGCTGATCGCGTAATGGTCCGTCACGCCGGAGGTGCGGCAGTGGACGTCCGCGCCCCCCAGGTCCTCGGCGCTCACCACCTCGCCGGTGGCCGCCTTCACCAGCGGCGGGCCGCCGAGGAAGATGGTGCCCTGCCGGCGGACGATGATGCTCTGGTCGGACATCGCCGGCACGTACGCGCCCCCGGCGGTGCAGGAGCCCATGACCACGGCGATCTGCGGGATCCCCTTGGAGGACATGACCGCCTGGTTGTGGAAGATCCTGCCGAAATGGTCCCGGTCGGGGAACACCTCGTCCTGCTGGGGGAGGTTGGCTCCGCCGGAGTCGACGAGGTATACGCAGGGGAGGTGGTTGGCCTCCGCGATCTCCTGGGCCCGCAGGTGCTTCTTCACGGTCAGGGGCAGGTACGTCCCCCCCTTCACGGTGGCGTCGTTGGCGACGACCATGCACTCCTGGCCGCAGACCCTGCCGATCCCGGTGATGATCCCGGCGCCGGGGACCTCGTCGTCGTACAGCCCCCACGCGGCGAGCTGGGAAAGCTCCAGGAAGGGGGAGCCCACGTCGAGGAGGTGCCGCACCCGCTCCCGCGGCAGGAGTTTCCCGCGTTCCACGTGCCGGGCGCGGGATTTCTCGTCCCCGCCAAGCCGGACGCGCGCCACCTTCTCCCGCAGATCGGCCACAAGGCCGGTCATGATTTCCGCGCTCCGGTGGAACTCGTCGGAGCGGACGTCGATCGAACTTTTCAGCACCCTCACGTCGGCTCTGCTCCCCTTTCGCGCTTCCCGGCCTTCCTGCCCGTTTTCCCGTTCACGGTTTTATACCACAGCCTTCCCGCTCCATGTTGCCCATCCGGACGCTTTGGGGCGCCCTCCCGATCCCTCTTGCGCTGGCGTATCCTTTTCGTTACATGTACCAATAAGGGAACGTGGTCTGTGGCGCATGAATCTTCTGGAGATTTTCCCGCCACAGGTCGGGGGAGACAAGATTTTGTATCCAATACGGTACACATTTCGCCCAAAGAACACCCTGCGGGGGAATCAAGCAACAGCGATACCATCCATTGTCTTTTTCAGCGGTTACCGAAGGAAGAGCCGGACGGGGGGAGGATGGCACCTGCCTTGCAAAACAACGTTTAGAATCCTTTCCATCGAGGCGCGGATGTACAAGGTCGGGGAGGTCGCGGAGTTCACGAAGGTCTTCTCCGAGGAGGACGTTTTCCTGTTCGCCGGGATCTCGGGGGATCGGAACCCGGTGCACGTGGACCGGGAGTTCGCCGCGAAGACGCGGTTCAAGGAGCGCATCGCCCACGGGCTCCTCACGGCGGGCACCATCTCCGCGGTCATCGGCATGAAGCTTCCCGGGCCGGGGTGCCTCTACCTCTCGCAGACCCTTTCGTTCAAGGCCCCCGTGTTCATCGGGGACGAGATCACGGCGCGCGTGGAGATCCTGGAGGTGGTCTCCCCGAAGCGCCTGCGGATGAAGACCCAATGCTTCAACCAGGACAAGGTCCTGGTGATCGACGGCGAGGCGATCATCGTCCCGCCCCGCCCGGGGCCGGGACAGGGGAAAGACGGAAACAAATCATAACGCGGGGAAAAGGAGGAGCACGATGCGGAAAACGGCTTTTGGGGTAGCGGTGCTGCTGATGCTGGCGACGACGGCGATCGCGGCGGATACGATCAAGCTCGGGGCGTTGTACCCGCTGTCCGGGCGCGCGGAGGCGCTGGGGCGGGAGTGCAAGCTGGGCGCGGAACTGGCGGTCGAGGAGATCAACGCGAAGGGTGGCGTGCTCGGGAAGAAGCTGGAGCTGCTCTCCGCCGACAGCAAGGCGAACGTCCAGGAAGGGACCAACCTGGTGAAACGGTACATCCAGAAGGACGAGGTGAACTTCCTCTTCGGCGTGGTCAGCTCCGCCGTCGCCCTCGCCGTGGCCGAGGTGGCCAAGCAGGAGAAGGTCGTGACGATGATCACCATCGGATCGACCGACACCGTGACGAAGGAGAAGTGGAACCGGTACACCTTCCGGTCCGGGATGTGCAACTCCCAGGAGGCGAACTCCCTGGCCCTTTACACGGCGAAGAAGTATCCCAAGCTCGCGAAGTTCTACAATATCGGCCCGGACTACGAGTACGGCCGTACGATGTGGGAGATCTTCAAGGCGAAGACGAAGGAGCAGAACCCGAAGGCGGAGTTCATCGGCGAGCAGTGGCCCAAGCTCGCCACCCCGGACTACACCTCCTACATCAATGCAATCCTCCAGGCGAAGCCCGACGCGGTCTTCTGCACCCTGTGGGGCGGCGACCTCGTGGCGTTCTTCAAGCAGGCCAAGCCGTACGGCCTCTTCGACAAGATGAAGTGGGTCATCGCCACGGGGGCGGACGTCTCCCTGGCGCGCGCGATGGGGAAGGAGATGCCCACCGGGATCATCGCCGACCAGCGGTACTACTTCCACTGGCCGGACAGCCCGAGGAACCAGGCGTTCGTGAAGGCGTACAAGGCGAAGAACAACGAGTACCCGAGCGCGTGGGCCGCCCAGGGGTACGACGGCATCTACTTCCTTGCGGAAGGGGTGAAGAAGGCCGGCTCGCTGGACAAGGAGAAGGTCGTCGCGGCGCTGGAGGGGCTTTCGATCGACGCCCCGCGGGGGAAGGCGACGCTGCGGAAGGAGGACCACCAGCTGTTCGCGGACTACCTGGTCGGGGAGATCGGGTGGGACAAGAAATACGACATCACGATCGTGACGAACACCGAGGTGTTCCCCGCGGACAAGGTGATCTACTCCCTCGCCGAGTGGAAGAAGGCACAGGAGGCGAACAAGTAACGGCCCGCGCGGCGGGCGTGCGGTGACGGGGCCGCCCCGTGCGGGGCGGCCCCGCCCACAATCCAAAGGGAAACGGACCACGGAATGGCGGCAACCCTCGACGTATCGTTCCTGACGGTGCAGGTGCTCTCGGCGCTGCGGCAGGCGGCGTTCCTCTTCCTCATCTCCTCCGGCCTCACCCTGGTCTTCGGGGTGCTCAACATCCTGAACTTCGCCCACGGCGCGCTGTACATGCTCGGCGCGTACTTCATCTACGCCCTCACGCT